>JBLHKE010000843.1:0-3292 GCA_047619485.1 Verrucomicrobiales bacterium
CATCCCGATCCCGAGAGATCCAACCGGCTGGCACTCGGGAGAATGCCGTTAACTACGTGCCATTCGGGTCAGGACGGCTTGGCACGTCGATAAGGCGCACCCTCCTCGGACCTTACTTCAGCCCAGAAGGCCAACAGGAGCCCGCGAGATCCCAAGCGGAACTTGAGAAATTCGAGCACGCGGACATGGAGTTTTACCAGACGAACATCGGCAACCGGTGGCGTGATCCCAGCCGCGGCATCCTCGGCTTCAAGTAGGGTTTGCGGAACTCGCCAGTCTACCGGTTCGCGGAGATCGTCTGCTTCCCGAACCACTCGTAGAGTCCTGGTGTCGCGTAGGCTGCGGACCACGAATTGTGCCCGACCCCCTCGAGGCTGGTAAATTTGACCTTCGTCCCACCGGCCTTCTTGATCGCCTCCACCATGTCGACGGAGTCTTGAAATGACACCGCACCGTCGTCCGTCCCGTGAAAAGCCCATACTGGAATCGACTTCAGTTTGCCGACATTGGCAGGATCTCCTCGCCCACAGATCGGCGCGACCGCCGCGAATTTCTCCGGATGTTCGGAAGCGAGTTTCCACGAACCGAAACCACCCATGCTCAGACCGGTGAGATAGACGCGATCCTCATCCGTCTGGTAATTCTTCTGGATGTGCTCGAGGAGTTCGAGTACGCCCGCCTGCTGCTCGGCCGAGGTCCAACGCGATGAGCGCGGGCACTGTGGCGAGACGATGATGAACGGTGGCTCATCGCCGCGTTCAGCCATCCGCGGCGGCCCCCACTGCTTGACGATGCTCAGCGGCCCATTGCTCTCTCCCCGACCATGCAAGAACAGCATCACCGGCCACTTCTTGTTGGACTCCTGACCGTATTCCTTTGGCAAATAAAGGAGATAGGGAATCCCGCCCGCGGCCTTCGAAGCAAACTTCATCTCCACCTGCTTGCCAGCGGCCGGTTCGTCCTCCGCTAGCGCGAGTCCAGGGAGGCAGGACACGATCATCATCGAACAGAGTAGTAGTGGGTAATATCTCATGCATACCGAATTAACATGATACAGCGAAAGGACGAAGCGGAAAAGATGGCGATTGCCAGACTGCTGGAGTTTCTAGTTCAATCCCAAGATGAGAATCCCACCTCCCCGCACGAGTCATCTAGGTTCACCCTGAGGATCGGCATGACCGCTTTCGCGCTGGCGACCAGTGATGATGCGGTTCGCTTCGTAGATCAGAAGCCGATCCGAACGTTGGTGATCGCCAGCGAAGGCTACCACGACTACGAAACGCAGGACTACAGTGTCAACGACAGCATCCCACCACTGAAATACAGCGCCTAACTCCCTGGCGCTAAATCACTTCAACCAGAGCACCTGGCGCACGAGAAACTCCATGATCACGCCGTAGACTTCGCACTGCAAGAGTGCAAGCCACTGATCTGGTCCGATCCCGCCTCCATCTTCGTCGTCATCGTCGAGCACCCCGCGCTCATCTGGTAATTTGTGCCGCTCGTGCAGCACTAGCCGCGCCTGGTTGAGGGCACTGCACCAGTCGTCAGCATGTTTCTTCCGAACCACGAGCGAGTATTCGCTCTCGCCATCGCGATCAAGCTCTCTGATCTCCACCAAATCCGCCAACACGACATCGATCGACTTTTTGAACATCGATTTCAGATCCGGGTGCACCAGGCTTTCCCAATCCTCTATCATCTCATCCTCTCCCTCATCGATCGCAGGACGACCCAGCAGCGATGGGAACAGCCGATCCTGAGCCGACTTCGAGTCACCAGCCTCGGTGGCCTCACCCAGCTTTCCGAGCATATGGAATTCCATCTCGCCCATGCGCTGGATCTCCCAGGTGCCGTCGTCGTTTGAAATCAGTTTCATGTCGTTCTCCGAGCGCCCGGATTAGTCCGAGATTTTCTCCATCTTCGCCAGGAGCTGAAAGCCCTGCAGTTGCTGGACGTACATCTCAGCCTTCTCGCGCTCGCCAGTCCATACGATCGCCCTCCCCTTCTCGTGGACATCGAGCATCAGCGTGGTCGCCTTCTGCTCGGAGTAACCGAACACCCTGCGGATGATCAGAGTGACAAAACTCATCAGGTTCACCGGGTCGTTCAGGACGATGACCTGCCAAGGTGGCGACAGCTCTTCGCTCGACTGCGTGTCGACTGTCGGGACAGCCACCGTCTCGGTCTCGGTCTCGACGGCGTCCATGTTGTTAAAGTCCTGCCGCATGATCAAATGGGCTGGCGTTTCGTGCCAACACTGCGCCGACAACCTTCAGGATCACCTCACCACCAGCCGCGGCGAATGCTTCCAGGTCTCCCCGCTGATCGAGGCTCGACATCCCGCAGCGCCACTCGCCGTAGAGGTAGGACACGATCGCCGTACGTAGCGGCAGGTGAAACTCCGCGCACTCCACCGCGAAAGCCGTCGCGAAGTGCGGCCCCTCATCTCCATCTAAGAGTGTATGCATGCGCTCGACCACCCTCATCTTCTTCGCTTCCCTCAATCGCGCCAACAAAGAGGCGCCTGCCGCTCGGCTGCTCTCCCCTTTCAACCAACGATCCGCCCGCATCAACTCCTTCACCTGCATCGCTCCCGCGGCCTGGAACATTTCGACGAATGCCGGGCCGATGTCCTCGGCAAATGCATCGCGTAACCAAGCCTGCCAATCGAAGTCGGCAGTCGCCAGTGATTCTGGCAAAAATGAAGCCGGGCGCCCGAGTTCGATGCCGCACAGCGAGATGCGGACAGCGCGAGCCAACTCAGCACCGTCGCCAGCAGATTCTCGCAGGTGTGAACCATCGTCTTTCTTTGGGGAATTCATCAGTCTGAACCTAACACATCGCTACCATGACGCGCAACCGGCAGCGTCAATTATCAGACCCGCTCCTCTGCATACATCAGCGTCCGACGCAAGCTTTCGCGCACACTAGGAATCGAGAGTTCACAGCGCAGTCTTTCCTCGTAGTAGTTGACCGTTTCGAAACCCGCCTCTTCCAGCAAGTCGAGCGCCGGCTCGAAGTCCGCCGCGACACGTTCGGGCCGATGCGAATCGGAACCGATTACCACCGGGATGCGGTGGCGCGCCATCATCCTCAACATCCGCGGTCCCGGATTCACCTCAGGAAAGCCCTGCTTGATCCAGCCCGAGGTGTTCACCTCCATCGCGACGCCGGCTCGCTTGATCCGTCCGAGCGCCGCATCAACCGCCCCCTCGAGGCGTTCGAACTGGTAATCGCGCACCGTCATCACCTTGACGATGTCCGGGTGGGCCAGGCAGTCGAACAGGCC
>JBLHKE010000844.1:0-3288 GCA_047619485.1 Verrucomicrobiales bacterium
GGATGGGAAGTCGTCTGCGAGCGCGGGCCGTTGACCGAGGAGAGGATGCTCGAACTGGCAGGTGAATTCGATGCTTTTATTTGTGGCGATGACCTCATCTCGCGTGCGGTCATCGAGAAGTCGCTACCGAAACTAAAGGTCATCTCGAAATACGGCATCGGAGTGGACAAGATCGATGTGGCTTTTGCGACTGAGAAGGGGATCCCGGTGCTGTTCACGCCTGGGGTGAATCACACCACGGTGGCGGAGCATACCTTTGCCCTCATCTTGGCGGTGGCAAAAAATATCCCGGAAGCGGTGGCTCGCACTCGGGGTGGGGAGTGGTTCCGCCCGACCGGAATTGAACTCTGGAAGAAGAACATCGGCATCGTCGGGCTCGGGCGGATTGGCGTCGAGGTGGCGCGGCGCGCGAACGGATTTCAGATGGGCGTGCATGGGTTCGGCAATTACTGGCCAGAGGCGGAGGCGAAAGAGTTTTCGATCGAGCGGCATGACGATATCGGGTCGCTAGCTGAGGCGGTCGATATTTTGAGCCTGCACACGAAGCTAACGGAAAACTCCCACCACATGATCAACTCGGAAGTCCTCGGACGGATGAAAAAAGGTTCGGTGTTGATCAACTGCGGTCGCGGAGAGCTGGTGGATCAGGATGCGGTGATCGCGGCTCTCGATTCTGGCAGGCTGGCAGGCTATGCCGCGGACGTCCTGGACATCGAGCCAGCTCCTGCAGGGCACCCTTTGGTGAACCATCCCAAAGCGATCATCACGCCCCATATCGGGTCGCGGACATTTGAGAGCGTGCCACGGCAGGCGGTCAAGGCGACTCGCAACCTGATCAACTGCATCAGTGGCGAGGGTGATTTCGAACAAGTGAACTAGTTAAGAACCAATATTATGGCTGACGAATTTTATGTAGTATCGGAGGAGGCGCACAATTCTCTGGTGCGAGCTGCTTATCTGAAACGTGGTTTCACCGAAGCTGAGGCGGACGACGCCGCGCGCTTCTGTTGCTATGCTTCGCGCCACGGGGTGCGCACCCACAATGCCATCAAGGCGCTGCACTTGGACGAGCTATTCGGTAGTGGTGCCGGTGGATGTGTGCCCGGAGCAGAGATCGAGGAAGTGCCGACAAGATTCGCTGCCAGCCGTGTGTGGAATTGCAACAAGAAGCTCGGGCAGTCGGTTGCGTATGCCGCGATGGAGGCCTGCATTGCGATGGCGGATGAGTATGGGATCGGCCAGGTGTGCGTCGACAATGCTTTCCACTACCTGTGGGGTGGTGGCTATGTTCTGGATGCCGCCAATCGTGGCTACATCGCCTACACCAACTGCACGGCTGGCCTTGCCGAGGTGGTGCCGTTTATGGGGAAATACCCCACGCTCGGGACCAACCCGCACTCGTGGGCATTCCCGACCACCGATGCGGTCGGCTTCCCGGTGGTGATTGATTGGGCGACCTCGGTGGTGGCGATGGGCAGGGTGCAGCAACTGAAACGCGAGGGGCAGGAACTACCACCGAACGCGGCAGTCGACGCTGATGGCAACCCGACGACCGATCCGAATGAGGCGAAAGCGCTGTTGCCTTTCGGGGCTCACAAGGGCTACGGAATGTGTCTGATCAACGAGATTGTCGGCGCGTTCATCGGTGGTTCACTGCCGACCCTGCGCAGCCGGGAAATTCCGCAAGGCGAAAAGCGCACGCCGAGTTTCTATTTCCAGGTGATCCATCCGGATGCCGTGAGCGGAGGCGCATTCGCTTGCGGACGCAATCAATCTGAGAACGTGAAGGCGGTCATCGAGGATGTCCTCGGGCACGGCAATGAGAACGTATTTTTGCCGGGACAAGACTTCGCTGGTGCGGCTAAGAAATGTGCGGAAGCAGAGGGATTGCTTTTCTCTGCGGCGGAGATCGGCGAGTTTAACGATTTGGCGCGCGAGGTTGGGGCGGACGAATGGGATTTGTCAGCTCTGGTGAAGGCGTAGCGTAGGCTCCTTAGGGCTTGTCAGGAAATAACTCCTACAATCTGCTGGTTATTTTGGCCATCACCCGCGTTAGCTTCCAACTCAAATAGTCCGCAATAATCGCTGAAATCTGCCTTGGTGCTGGCTAAAATTCCTGCGCATCTTTGTATGACTTATTTCCTGACAAGCCCTTAGGCTGCGTCCGCCGAGTCGATCCCGTTTTCTGAAGGCCAGTGCGGGAACTGAATCCAAGGGCGTCTGGCGTGTCGGCGATAGCACAGGCCATACGCAGACATGACTGCCGTTTCGGACGCAGCCTAAAGGCTACGCTACACGGCCGCGCCCTTCCTGACCCTTAATCCAATCCGTGCTCTTCAAGCGTGCTTTTTGGGATCATCGTTAGAGCGATTTCGTGGGTGCTCTTTAGATGGATCGGTGGCGCTGCTCCAGCGTCGAGAGCCTCTTTCCACCGACCTAGGCATAGGCACCAGCGATCACCCGGCTTGAGGCCTGGAAACCCATGCTGCGGGACAGGCGTGCTGAGGTCGTTGCCGGCTGCCTTCGAGTAAGTGAGGAACTCCTCAGTGACCTCGGCGCACACCGCGTGGCATCCGTGGTCGTCGGGGCCGGTTTCACAGGCACCACTCCGATAGAAACCGGTGAGTGGATTGATGCTGCAGGGTTCGAGTTCGGTTCCTAGGACGTTTTTTTGCTGGGACATTTTTTGGCGATGTATCGGGTGTAGATGTTGTAGAAGGTAGACATCGAGGCGATGTCGATCCACTCGTTGACCGAGTGTAGGTTACCTACCCGTGGGCAGGTGATGATGGCTGGGATTCCCTGGGCGGCGATGAAGCGTGCATCACTTCCCCCATGACTTCGTTCGAGGGTGACAGGTTCACCTGTAATATCTTCGGTGATCGATCGATAGAGTGGATCTGGCTCGAATCTGGCTGGCTCGGCGGGGATGAGGACGTCGATATCAATCTTCTCTCCAAGAATCTCTCGCACCATTTCCAAGATGGAGGTGGTGGTATGAGGAGGTGGGAAACGCAGGTCGAGACTGGCGTGGGCGTGTCCCGCCACCCGGTTGACCGTTCGGTTCGGGCTGCCGATCGTCGTGATGGCACAGGTGGGCTGCCATTGGTCTTCTTCGATCGGATACTGATTCACAAAGTGATCGCGCAGGGCCTGGAGTCGCCCGATGAGGTGTTCGATGGCGCTTTCGCTGAGCCATGGTCTCGCGGCGTGTCCGGTTCTCCCAGTGCAGTTGAGCTCAAGGTGGAGGATGCCTTTCTCCTCGATGGTGATCTTGTTGAGTGATCC
>JBLHKE010000845.1:0-3283 GCA_047619485.1 Verrucomicrobiales bacterium
CATCCCCCCCGCGCCCCGAGCGCCACGCGAGGCGCCCCACCTCGCCGGCCACGTAGAGTGCCAGAGCGAACCAGATCGTGCCGCGCATCGTCAGATCATAGGTGGTCATCGGCGTGCCCTACTATTTGCCCGGGAGAGAGTTCTGTTTCGGCGTGGCTACTTCGGGATCGCGCGGAGAGTAAAGTAAGCTTCCAGCCGCCCCCACACGGGCGCTTCGCCGAAGAGCTGCTTGGTGGCGGGGATCTGGATGTAGTAGATCCGGTCGATCCAATTCTTGTCGCCAGCGCCAAAATCTTTCAGTTCGATGCTGACCGATCGGCGGTCATCCGATGCCTTGACCGAGGCGATCGGATCGTCACGGCGCTCGTGCTCCGGGGAGCCGTAGCGGCCGGTGTTGGTGTAGAACCATGATCCTACTTTGAAGGCCGTGGCGAGCTCGTCTGCTGTGAATTTTTCAGACAGCGGCTGGGTGAAGTGAACGGTGAATCCATTCTTCTTGGCGACGATTTTCTTGAAGTCGGCGGCTTTGGTCTTGCCGTCGAAACTGATGCGTTGCAAGCCCGACTGGTCGCCGCCGCGTGCACCCCAGCCGCGACCGGTCTGGCCGATCAGCAGACTTCCGTCGGGGAGAAAGCAAGGTCGCATCACGCCGGAGGCAAGTCCGCGGGCGAACGGGATCACGCAGCCCTGATCGGAGCCATCGACCTTCTCTGTGACAACACGCAGAAGCGTGGAGAGCGTCTGGTCGCCGATGAACATCTGCTTCTCGTAGACGCCAAATTTCCCCCCGGTGGTGTCCCAGACCGGGTGTCCGGGTGAGTTGGCGAGTTTGCCATGCGGGAGCCAGACGGCACCCTTACGGATTTTGTCTTTCCAGTGGTCGAATTTCAGCTCGGGGGAGTCCGGCTTCATCTTGCCGGGCAATGTTACAAGGCCGGAGAGGTGACCGTAGAACTTACCCTTTTCGAGCGGCACAACTTTCGATGAACCAACATACTCGCCCTGGTTCTCTGCATACCAGAGTCGGCCGTCCGGATCGATACCCAGTCCCGCCGGGCTGCGCAAACCGTTCGCGTAGGGTTCGAATTTTCCATCTTTGGTGACGCGGCAGGCCCAGCCGCGGTAGCCGCCCATCGATCCCATGTAGGGGCCTCCGGCGCGCCACGAGGTGCGTTCGTTCCCACCGTGCGAGAGGTTGAGGGTGAAGTAGTAGTTGCCTTCGGCGTCACGCACCGGGCCGTGGGCGTATTCGTGGTAGTTGGCGTGGAAGCCGTAGTCGTCGCAGACCGTCTCGAATTGGTTGGCACGGCCGTCGCCACTGGTGTCGCTCATGCGAGTCATTTCGGGTTTCTGCATGACGACGATCTGGTCGCCCGTGTCGTCCTCGATCACCACCCCGAGGCTCTCGTAGGTGCCTTCGGCAAACAGCGACCACTCTTGATCGCGGATGCGCCAAACGCCGGCGGTGCGCGTTGCCACCACGATGGTGCCATCCTTGGCGACAGCGATCCCGGTGGGTTCGAACAGTTGGTTGCGACCGTAGAGATCCTTCGGCGACTCCCAGGTCTCCACCGAGTAGCCGGCGGGGATCTCGAGCGCCTGACGTCCGCGTTTTTCGGTGTTTTTCTCCAGCGGCTGAGGGGCGAGGTTTTCTTCAGTCGTGAGCATCGGGCGTGCGACCAGGCCGCCTTGCGCGATGCGCGCAGAGAATTTGTGCGAGGCTTTTGACTGATCCAGCGACCAGCTTCCGTCTGCCAATTTTCCACCCTCGACTTTCAAATCTGTGAGTCCCTTGTCGGAAACTGCCAGTGCTTGGGCGTGCTTCAGCTGACCCTGCAGAACGATTTCGATCCGGCCGTCATCAGTGAGGGTGACGCTCTGGGAAAACACGTTCTGGCCGACCCGGAATCTGAAAATTGGCCCACCGCTGGATGAATCGATCTCGTGGCCGAGGAACTCAGCATCGACAGAGGCTTGCAACTCGGGGAAATCCCGATCCTCCCAGAGCCAACGTTCGATCGCTTTGTGATCTCCCACGTCTGGCTCCTTGAATTCGAAATCGACGGCGGTGCCGGATTTGGTGAGCGGCTGGAGAATGGCGCCACCTTCGACGAACGTTTTCGAGCCTTGGCCGCGTTGTGAACCCGGTTTGCCGCGTCCCTTGCGTTCTTCGGACACGTTCAAGAACCCGCCCGCCCAGATGTTGCGCACTGAAAGCAGGCGCGGATCGAAGGTGTAGTTCATGCCATTGGGCAAGCCTACATGCAGCGCCCGGCCACTCGATCCGCGCAATGGCGCGCGGAACACGCGCGGGCGGTTGGTGACCAACACCTCATTCGGAATCTCCAGCAGGCTCTTCGCCGCCTGCTGCTTGGCCTTCTTCAGCATCACCTTAGCTGGGCCGGCGTTGCCCACGTCCGCCAGCGTGCGCAGGTAGTGCCAGATCGAATCCAGATCTTGATCGGGGATGATCTCCTTGGTATACATCGGCATGACCGGCAGGTAGGCTTCGCCTTTGGTTGGACCGCTCTCCGCGACGGCGAGTTCGTCCCACGACTTGCGCACCGAGTTCGTAAAGTAGTTCTTGTCGGCCTTGACCATCTTGCGCTGGGTCATGTCGGCGACCGATGCGGTTTCACGCTCGCGGGCCGTGGAGACAAACAGGGCGTAGAGGCTCGGTCCAGTCTTGAGCGAGTTGTCATCCTTCGCTACAACGTGGCACTCTGCACACCCCATCGTATTGAAAACATTTTTGCCCTCAGCGACGGCGTCGAATTCTTGTTGAGCGAAGCTGGGGAGGCACGCAGCTAGGGCGGTTGCGGCGAAAATGGCATGGAATTTGGCGTTCATCGGGAACGCTTCTATATCATCTCTGATTCATCGACAAGTCGCAAAGCGCACAGGTAGGCACCACCCACATCGAGCGTGACGGAGCTCCGCCCGCCTGCACTTGGGCGTTTCGTGCGCAGACTTTCAAGTTTCACACTCCCTTTACAATTCTCTGCCGACACTGACACGATCTCTTTACGTTCGGCTGCTTTCTTATCTCTACCATGAAAAGCCCCCCCCGTTCCCGTCGCCATCGCTCAGCTACCTCCCTGATCGCCACGATCGCCATCGCCCCCCAGTTGATCAACGCACAACTCGTCGATGATAGCCAGGTCTCACCCACGGTCCCGCTGGCTACCATTGCCAAATCGCTCGAACAACAGATCGGTGCCGGTCGTGGCGACAAGCTCACACCACAATCTTCGATCTACCTCATCGAGCGAGACCCGGCGCG
>JBLHKE010000846.1:0-3279 GCA_047619485.1 Verrucomicrobiales bacterium
GAGGAAGAGGCCGCGATCCTCAAGGACGCTGGCGTGCCAGAGGGTTTCGACATCAGCCTGTTCGCCCCATCAGCCGCCGCGAACTACCCGGTCTACGTCGCCTCGGCACCAAACGGTGACCTGTATGTCTCGAGCGATGGCAACGGTTCGCTCGGGCGTGACCCACACCGCGGACGCGTGCTGCGCCTGCGCGATACCGACAGGGATGGCCGCGCTGACCAGGTCACGGAATTTGTCAAAGACATCGACTCCCCGCGCGGCCTCGTCTGGGATCATGACCGGCTCTATCTGGTTCACCCGCCACACGTCAGCGTGTTCATCGACAAGGACGGTGACGGGATTGCCGAGGATTCGAAGAAGCTCATCGACGGCATTGCCTTCGGTTTCAAAGACCGCCCGGCCGACCACACTACCAACGGGCTCGATCTCGGGATCGACGGTTGGCTTTACATCGCCGGTGGCGATTTCGGTTTCATGGGGGCGACCGGCACCGACGGAAAAACGATTCAACACCGCGCCGGCGGCGTCATTCGCTTCCGCCCGGACGGCAGCGATCTGGAGATCTTCAGCACCGGGACTCGCAACATTCTCGGCACGCCGATCAGTCCGCTGCTCGATATTTTCGCGCGCGACAACACCAACGACGGCGGCGGTTGGGACGTGCGCTTCCACCACTTCACCGGACTCGAGGACCACGGCTACCCGCGCAAGTACATCAATTTCAATGACGAGGTCATCCAGCCGCTGGCCGACTACGGAGGCGGCTCCGGTTGTGGCTCGACCTACCTCAGCGAACCCGGCTTCCCAGATGCATGGAACAACGCACCGATGACCTGTGACTGGGGTACCGGGGCGCTCTGGAAACACAGTGTCGAGCGGAGGGGCGCGACCTTTGTCGAGACGGAAAAGCCAGAGAAATTCATCCGCATGACCCGCCCGACTGACGCTAGCGTCGATGGCATGAGCGCGGTCTACCAGGCGAGCTGGAAGGGCGCTACCTTCAAGTGGGTCGGACCGGACGTGGGCTACATCGTGCGCGTAACCCCCAAGAGTTACGCCCCAGAAGCGCTGCCAGAATTCGACCAGCTCAGCGATGCAGAGCTCGTCGCGGCGCTCGAATCGCCAAGCCAGGTGCGCACCATGGCAGCCCAGCGCACGCTGCTGCGCCGACCAGCCAATGCCGCCATCAAGGAAGCGCTCGTGGTGTTCGCCAACGATTCCACGAAACCACTCGATGCACGCGTGGCAGCGCTCTACGCGCTCGCCCTGCGCGCCCCTGATGAGAACCTGCCGATCAAGAAAGCGGATCCCACTCTGCTCCCATTCCTGATCCGCGCGATGGGCGATATGAATGTTTCCCCGACTCTCAGTGATGGTTTCGCAAGCGATGACCCGCGGACGCGCCTTGAATCTATCATCGCCACCGCCCGTATGCGTGGTCCAGCGACGCCGGTCGCTGACAACCTCGGGCACAGTGATCCAGTTATTGCCCACACCGCGTTCCGCGCGCTCGCAATGCTAGGTCAACACGAACCGTGCTTCTCCCTGTTGGATGCTTCCAGCTCCACACCTGCCGAACGCCTTGGCGCGGCACGCGCCCTGATGCGCATGCACCAGCCTGAGGCCGTTGATGGCATCATCGCGCGACTGCAAAAAGAGAAGCGTCCGGATGTTCGCCAGCTTCTCCTCGCCGCGCTATGTCGGCTCGCCAGTACCGAAGCCGATTGGAACGGCGCCAGTTGGGGCACGCGCCCCGACACCCGCGGTCCCTATTACCAGCCGGTTGCGTGGTCAGAGAGCCCGAAGGTCATTGCTGCCCTCAAGGCCGCCCTCGCCAAAGCCGGTGACGACGAGGCTGCCTTCCTCATCAGGGAGATGGATCGCAACCGCATTCAGAACAGCGAAGTGTTTGAAAGAATCCTCGCGCTCGCTGCGAAAAATCCTGAGCTGATCCCGGATGCGATTGCCCAGATGGCGAAGGCTGATTCGGTGTCACCGGCAGGGGTCGTGATGTTGCTCAAGGCCGCCGATAATCCGCAGACCCCACCAGCTTCACTCGCTCAAGCGATCACAGCGCTATCAAAGCTCGATGGCAATGACGCCCTCTCGGCAATGCTTGCTGCGCTCGTCCACATCGAAGCCGCCAAGGACTCAGAACGGGAAAAAGCCGCCGGCCGCAAGGCCTTCCTCGGTGCGCCGAAATTGGAAAACCACCACCTCGCACTCGAGACTTTCGCCACTAATAACCCCGATGCCCCGAGCGTGATCTGGGCAGATGCCGGGCTCATCACTCTCGCCGAGCGCAAGAAGGGCAGTCCCGAGTCACGCGAGATGTCGCTCAAGGCGATCGACGAATCTTGGAAGTCACCAGCGCGTCGCATCGCTCTGATCAACGCTGCGGTGAAGATCAATAGCCACGCGCTCGACGAGCGCATTCGCAAAGCATTCGACGATTCCGACCAGGCCGTCGCTGCTGCTGCGCAAGGCGCGGCCAAGTCGCTCAAGCTAGATCAGAAGCAGCGCGATAAGACGCCGAAGGTCGCCACCTTCGCCCCAGAAAAGGCGCTCGCCCAGATTATCAAGACGAAGGGCGACGTCGCCCTCGGTGAACAGGTCTTCACTCGTGCCACGTGCGTCGCCTGCCACACCACTGATCAAGAGCAGGCGCAAAGGGGACCCTACCTCGGCAACATCGCCCAGACCTACAAACGCCGCGACCTCGCCGAGAGCATCATCGACCCGAACAAATCCATCGCCCAGGGGTTCGCCAGCAACGTCATTACCGATAAGGATGGGAAAGCCGTGATGGGATTCGTCACCGACGAGGCCGGCGACAGTGTCACCGTGCGCGACATTGCGGCCAACGAACACACCTTCAAAAAAGCAGACATCGCCAAACGCGATACCATTCCCACCTCGATGATGCCGCCAGGCCTGCTCAACGCGCTCACCGTGTACGAAGCGGCGAGTCTGCTAGACTATCTAGAAGCATTGGCGAAAAAGAAATAGCCAGGCGCCAGCCCTGAGCCGTGCCTTGAAGCATCCGCAACTTAGACTTTAACTTCAAGTTTAACGTTAACTCCCGAGAGCATCCATCCTGCGCCACCGCAGCTCTTCAAACCACCAATACCACCACGAACGCGCAGACAAGAGTGTGCGCCTTCCGCCCGTCCCTATTGGTTTCTATTTTGTAAATGCGAGGTATGCTCAGGGTTGTTGTCATCTGAATGAACCGAAAACGCGCAGAACTGCTGGTGGGGCTTTTCCTCTTCGTCGGGC
>JBLHKE010000847.1:0-3276 GCA_047619485.1 Verrucomicrobiales bacterium
TGGGCGACTGCTGGGCGACTGCTGGGCGACTGCTGGGCGACCGGGCCTCGGTGCCCTGAGTGTGCCTTATAAGGATAGCCGCGCGAATGGCGACGCCATGCTGATCGACTGGCGACGGTTGGCTACTGAACCTCTACTGGGAGCGCTCGACGGCCGCGGATCTCGAGGTGTTCCAGTCAGTGGTAGTATACTGTCGCGCATTACGATTTGTGATTATTACACGCAAGTGGTCGCCCCAAGCTACTTGATCAGGAGCGCAATCCGATCTCATTTTTCACAAAAAATGATGCGCGCTAGTAAAAGTGTACCGGAGCCATCGGCGGCGTTGCTCCTGCTCACGGCGGACTTAGCTTTGCGGATGAAACGGAACAGAGGTTGAGACTGTTAAAATCCTTCCAATGACGGAGGTTGAGGCATGGCTTCTTCTGTAACCACGTCGACGTTGAATGAGCAGTTTGGAATCGCTGAGGCACTTTCTTTTGAGGACGGTGCGGGAGATTTCACCTTTGTGAAAATACGCGCAGCTGGAGGGACTGCGGAAATTTGTCTTCATGGTGGGCATGTGACGTCATTCGTGCCGCTTGGAGAGGCGCCGGTTCTGTGGCTCAGCCCTGAAGCTGTCTACCGGGAGAGCAAGGCAATCCGTGGCGGGGTTCCGATCTGTTGGCCGTGGTTCCATCATCATCCGAGTGATCCTGAGAAGCCGTCGCATGGCTATGCGCGTATTTCTCCTTGGGACGTGGTCGGTAGTTCTGTGGGGGAGTCGGGGAGTGTCAGACTCGAATTAACGCTGCTTGGTGAGATCGGCTGTGAGCTGTCGATCGATGTTTCGAAGCGGCTAGCGCTGGAGTTGAAGACGACGAACCGCTCCGAGGTGCCAATCGGTTTGAGCGGTGCCTTACACAGCTACCTAGCGATCGGTGACATCTCTGAAGTGCGGGTCGAGGGTCTAGGCAGTCTAGCTTATCTCGATGATGTCGATGGGGGAGCGCCCAAGCTCCAGGTGGGAGATGTCGAGATCGGGCAGGAGGTTGACCGTCGCTACCAGCACACGGAGGGGGAGGTATTGGTGCACGATGGCGCGCTCGGGCGGACCTTGCGGGTGTCGAAGTCGGGCAGTGCGACGACGGTGCTCTGGAACCCTTGGTGGAATCGTGCGGCTGAGATTGGCGATATGCCGGACGACGGCTACCAGACGATGCTGTGTGTTGAGGCCGCCAATGCGGCTTCAGATGGGATCGTTCTGCAATCAGGCGAATCGCAGTTGCTGGGAACGACGATTGAAGTTGTTTGATCCCGGGGGAGGCGAGAGGAGGGGAGTCGCCTCGAATTTTTACGGACTGTGGGTGCGAGGTAGGTGATTTTCCGACATTCTGGGTTCGTCGTCCGAATTCAAGCCGATCTCATAATGATGGGTGCTACAGACGTTCTGATCAGTTGCGCAAAATTGAATTAAAACCAAAAAAATCAATTTCCTGATCGGCTGCAATCGCCTTTCTGAAAGGCCATCGATACTGCTACAGAAGCGACCTCACGTGGGCTCACAGTCCAAACTTGCAAAGTCTCCCAAACTGTTCAAAGTCCCCAATCTTTGGCCTTCTCGAACAAAAGTAGATCCTTTTTTTGAATACCTGATCTATTTTTCTCCGTAGACCAAGTGCCAAAGGTAATCTGCTGGGCAATACTTGGCTTTCCTAGACAAAAATAACATCAAATGGACAATTTTTCTCCCTCTTCACAAAGTAATATCGCCATTATCGGTATGGGCTGCCGCTTCCCCGGCAAAATCAATGATGTCGAGTCCTTCTGGAAGTTGCTGAGCGAAGGCGGAGACGCCGTTCAGGAGATTCCTGCAGACCGATGGAACATCGATCGCTTCTATGATCCTGAGCCAGGCATCGTTGGGAAATCCATTGCGAAGTGGGGTGGTTTTGTCGAGGGCATCGACCAGTTTGACCCACAATTCTTCGGGATTTCGCCGCGCGAGGCTCCTTACATTGACCCCCAGCAACGCCTACTGCTCGAGACGTCATGGGAGGCGATGGAGAGTGCTGGTATCGTGCTTGATCTGGAGAAGGGCACCAATATTGGCGTGTATGCTGGCGTTTCGCATACTGACTACCAGAGCATCCAGTCTGGCGTGTACGAGCGCGCCAGCATTAGTCCACACTCCCCGACTGGCAACGCCCACAGTATCGCGGCGAACCGGATCTCTTACTGCTTCAACCTCCTCGGGCCGAGTCTCGCGATGGACACCGCGTGTTCGTCCGCGCTTTCGGCGGTGCACATCGCCTGCGAGCAACTGGCCGCTGGCCACTGCGAAATGGCACTCGCGGGTGGCGTGACAGTGATGATCACGCCAGACGGATTCATCGGATTCTCGCAGGCAGGAATGCTTTCGCCCGATGGCCATTGCAAAGCTTTTGACGCCTCTGCCAACGGCTTCGTGCGTGGCGAGGGAGCGGGCATGGTCTTGCTCAAGCCGCTTGACAAGGCGATCGCCGACGGAGATCCGATCCATGCGGTGATCCGCAGCTCGGCTGCCAACCAGGACGGCCACACCAATGGAATTTCTCTGCCGGGCGAGGACGCGCAGGCGAGCCTCGTCAGCTACACTTGCAAGATTGCCGGACTCGATCCGAATGACATCGGCTACGTCGAGGCGCACGGAACTGGCACGGCGGTCGGCGATCCGATCGAGGCTCATGCGCTCGCCCGCGCGCTGTGCGAGACGCGCCCGAAGGACAAGCCACTGGCCATGGGATCGGTGAAGTCGAACCTCGGGCACCTCGAGACCGCGGCAGGCATTGCCAGCCTCATCAAGTCGACGCTGATCGTCCAGCGCGGCCAGATCCCGGCGAGTCTGCACTTTGACAACCCCAACCCGAACATCAACTTCGAAGAGTGTGGATTGCGGGTGCCTACCGAACTAGAACCATTCCCGGACAACGGCAAGTCGCGGCTGGTAGGCGTGAACTCGTTTGGTTTTGGTGGGGCGAACGCGCACGTGATTCTCTCTGAGGCACCAGCAGTCGCCACCGAAGAGACGGCGGAACTGGCGATCGGCCGATCCTATCCGGTCGCGCTATCTGCCAGGTCGGAGGAGTCGCTAGTCGCGGGTGCCCAGAAGATGGCCGATTGGCTGGAGGGCCATGGGGCTGCCAACGGCAGTGCGCCGTTGCTGCCGGATCTTGTCTACAGCCTCGGGGTGCGTCGCAACCATCACCAGTACCGGTTGACGGTCGTCTCGGACTCGACTGCGAACCTCGCGGCTGA
>JBLHKE010000848.1:0-3275 GCA_047619485.1 Verrucomicrobiales bacterium
GCTGCGGCGGTATTGGCGCAGAGCAACCCTAGAGTGCGGAGCCGCTCTGCTGCCGAGGTCGCTCGCGCCTGGGTACGCCAAGACCGCGACGCCGCGCTTGTCTGGGTCAGGGACGAACTCGAGGGGAAGGGGCGGCAGAGTTCGTATACGACTTTGCTAAACGAAAGCATTCGCCACGCCGACTTCGAGAACGATTTTGAGATCCTAAAGGAGATGGCCGACGGCGATCCCCACAGTGTGGGGGTTCACTCCAAGTTCGCCTCGACGTGGGCGAGCAACGATCCGCAGGCGGCGGCACTGTGGGCGGTTGCAAGGAGCATCGGGGTGTTCGAAGCCGTGGCAGAGCGGTGGGCTGATTCGGATCCAGACGCTCTGCAACGGTTTGCCGCGACCCTAGAGGACGATGAAATGGCCAAAGTCGCCGCAGACCAAATCAAAAACGAAAACGAAAAACACCGGGTGGATCAATCATCAGTCGAGAAGGAGAGCCGATGAGTGTCGCGCGCTGGACGACGCTCGCAGTGATCTGTGTGTCAGCCGGGATTTTTGGCTATCTCGTTGGCGGACCGACGAGGCATCCCCAGCCCGCTGCTGCCCCGCGATCGCCGGTGGACAAGGAGACCGCGCGTCACGAGCGCACGCTTGCCGATCTGGTCAGCCCTAACGAACTGTCGGCGCTGCCGGAGTCGATTGGCGAGTTGGTGGAGCAGGCGCTGGTCCTGCTGGAGGGAGATCCGTTTGCGGCCTTCGCGCTCCTGCAGGGAATCGAGAGCGAGAGCGATCACGCCCAAGCAATCGTCGCCTTGGTAGGGCAGATGGATGCGGCGCAACTGGGCACCTTGGTTGCAGCGTTCACCACGGCTGCTGAGAACGATGAGGTAGTTGAAGATCTCTTCCGCAACGCGCTTGCGCCAATCGCGATTTTTGAGCGCTGGGCGGAACTCGACTCCGATGCCGTGGTGGATTTTGTTGAAATACCGATCGATTCGAATTCCGGTGGTGGATCTATGCAAATGCCGATTATTCTGCGTGCGCTCTCTCTGGCCTTTGTCGCACAGCGGGATCCGGACAGGGCTTTCGCGGCTGCCGACAAACTGCGCGAACAGTTGGGGAAATTGGAAGGAGCTGGGACTAATGCTGGGATGATGGTCGACATGTTCATCGGCGTGGGCATGGCAATCTCGGATCCAGTCGCCAGCCTGCGCACGATGCGCGAACGCGGCGCTTCGCTCGAAGCCATCGGGGAAGCCGATCCGATTTTTGAAATGACGGGGCCTCGGGGTGCCGAGATGTTGGCCGAAGTCTTGCAATACCCCGAGGGGCTGGATCGCAACGATATCCTGGCGGAACTTTACCTCTCTTGGGGCGCATACGACCTATCTCCCGCCTTGGCCTCGATCGATGGACTGCCTGATGGAGCCGAGAAGTCAGCGCTTATCGAGAGAGCCATGCAGGGGGCGATCGTGCGAGATCCGAGCCACGCGGCGCAGTACATTGATTCGCTACCAGAAGGGGAAGCTAGAACCCGTATGGCCAAAAATATCGTCGAGCACTGGTCGGGTGAGGCACCGGTCGAAGCTCTCAACTGGGCTCGTGAGAACCTCGACGACGATACGTTTGTATCTCAACTGCGTGGCGCAGCCCCGGTTCTGCCGGTCGCGGAAGCAAAGGTATTCGTCGAGCAGCTTTCCGATCAGGCTCGGGCGCAATTTTTTGCCTTGGATGGTTGGTATGAATCGAATCATTTTACGCTGCGCATGATCCGTGAGGATCCGCGAGCGGGTTTCTCTTGGCTAGACGAACAGGGCGGGATGGAAGGTCTGCGCGGAGAAACGGTTGCTCAGATCCTCCTCGAGGAGGGGCTCGATGCTGCCATCAACTCTGCCGACTACCTACCGGAGGCGTTGTCGGAAGACTACGTGCGTTCGATCGCCTCTGAGGCTGGCCGGAATGCAGACACGCAGTCGATCGCGTGGGCGCGTGAGCAGGGCGACTGGGCTCACCAGGCCGCGGTCGGCGCTTGGGCAGAGGAGGATCCGCGCGCCGCCCTGGCCTACGCGACCGGGCAAGGTCCCGAATTGGTGGGGCAGGTGGTCAGCGCTTGGTCGGCGAATGATCCTGCCGCGGCCTTTGGTTGGGCGGTCGAGACTCACGCGGGTGACCCGGAGATGATGTTGACCGTCCTGGAACAATCAGCCGTGATCGACTCCTGGGGCGAACGTGATCCGGTCGCTGCCGTCGACGCGGTCAGTGGCCTTCCTGATGAGGTCGCGGCACCATTTATCGGGCGGGTTGTTGCTCAGTGGGCAGGGGAGGAACCTGCACGCGTCTCCGAATACCTAGCAGAAAATTTTCCTGATAACGGGGACATCCGGGATCAGGCGGTGCTGTCACTGGTGAACCAGATCAGTCGGGATCGCCCGGACGAGGCACGCGCGTGGGCCGAATCAATCAGTGATGATTCGCTGCGCACCACTGCGATCGAGTCGCTAGGCGAGTGAGTTTTACCCCCCTGATTTTAAGCGGTAGCGTCGGCACTCCTGCCGATGTTCCCGAGGCGCCACAGTCGCCGTAGGCGATGGCGTAATTTCGATTTGCAATCGAAGCCCAATACCCAAGCCGCTCAGCACGACGGCTTCGATTGCAAATCACAGTCATCCCATAGCCACCTTTTCTCGGGTGGCTGGATCTAGTTTTGTAGGGTTTTCGGCTCGGTTCTGCGGGTCGTTTTTTCAACTTTCAGCCGTCATGTTCATTTCGCGGGCTCTTGCTCCCTAGTGTCTTAAGGGCTTGTTCGGAAATAAGTTGGTCAATAGCTGGGCAGGCATTGAGCTAAGGGGTTGTCAGGAAATAAGTCATACAAAGATGCGCAGGAATTTTAGCCAGCACCAAGGCAGATTTTAGCGATGATAGCGGGCTATTTGAGTTGGAAGCTAACGCGGGTGATGGCCAAAATAACCAGCAGATTGTAGGAGTTATTTACTGACAAGCCCTTAGCACCAAGGCGGAGTTTGCTTCGTGTAGTGAACGACTCGGAGGAAACTCCAACGCAGCTGGGAGGTTCAAGCGCTAGCAGATATGTCCAAGTTATTTCCGAACACGCCCCAAGCAAGACCACCACGTGGCTCCACCGTATGAAGGTGCGCGTTTTTCTATCGACCCGTGCTCGCGGGCGAGCGTGGCAACGAGGTGCGGTGGTATGAGCTTGCAGAGCTGGGTCAGCACTGGCTGCTTCGTTTTGGCTGGTGTTTTTTCGCCGCTACGAGTCGGTGGCT
>JBLHKE010000849.1:0-3271 GCA_047619485.1 Verrucomicrobiales bacterium
GTGAAGACGTAAGTGGCGAAGTAGTTGAACGAGGGTTCGAGCTTGTCGATCCACCCGGCGATCGATTTGCTCAGCAAGGAGGTCGAACCCGAGAAGGCGATGCATGCGGTTGCGCTGCTGATCTGCGGAACGTCAGTGCTGAGTTTTTCGAGTAACTCGTGGGTAGTCGCGCTCCCGGGCTTGCTGGCGAGCACCGACGACTGTTCGAGCCACTCGGTTAACGATTTGTCGGCGCGATCGCGGAAACGAGCCGATCCTGCACCCGTCGTGATTTGTTCGACCGTCTCGGTGTAAAATTCAGCCTGATTCAGGACGATTGATTCGACCCGCTCAGATCTGGGCATGCCAGCTGAGAAGCGGTTTGTTCCTAAGGCTACAGCGTAAAAAGTAATCGTCCCTAGCAGAGTAACAACGAGAATGGTGGGTAGTGGCTTCAAAAGGCAATTGCTTCGTAAAACTAATTTAACATTTTAACCATAATTTCCATAACTTATGAAGTCAACTAATTCACTGAAAAGCTAATATTTGGTGTGGGCGCGGGTTGTTCCGCTGTGACCGCCGAGTTGGGCATGACGGAATTCGTGGCTATGCGCCCCGAAGTAGGGGGCGGATTGTTATTGGCGAGGGTGAGTGACGAACCCGCTTGCCCAACCCCTTAGGGTTTGCTCGAGAGTGACGGTCGTTTCCGAAATGTTTCAGCGCGCGCGAAAACAACAGCTCGTTTCGGTGACCGACGCCGGGGTTTGATTCACCGTCGGCGCGCATCTGCGAATCCAAGGCCGCTGGGCGATGGTTCGGGATGTGGCATCCGATTGAGAGCTTGCTAGATGCAAGCGGGGTTCTGTCCCAGCCTCGGCTAGCGTGAGGCGCGAGGCAGCACCTCGACGATGTCGGCGAAGGCGAAGCCCTCGGGGTCGGTGAGCTCGTTGCAGCGGCCATAAAGCGTCGCCCCCTCGTCCTCTGCCAGCGCCCCGGCGATGATCGAATCTGCGGTGGTCGAAAAATATCCCTTCGGGCAGCTGCGGTAGTCGACGATGTATTTCTCTAACAAGCTACCAAGGGGCGCACTGCCATTGGCAATCTGCTCGCGCAAGGGACCCTCGAACTTTTCTAGTCGGATCCCGATCGCCCCGAATTCGACGGGAGCATCGGTGTCCCCACGATGGAGCACTACGAGGCGCATCACGTAATCTTCAGAGTGCTGGACCGATTCGACCGAGAGCGTAATCGGGGAGCCGTAGAACTTGGCCAAGGTCGATGTCATGTCCCGCTCGTGCACCAACAGAGACTTCTCTGGCTCTGGGATTTGCGAGCCTTCGAGGAGTTGGATTTCCGGCAGCGGGCGCTCTTGCTGCGCGTAAAAGTAATGAAGTGGCAGCAGCAGGGAGAGCAACTCTGGCGTTAGCTCGCTGTTGTCATTAGGTGTAGCGGGCATCGCGGTGCTCGGGTAGGAAGAACTCGTGGAGGAGGCGGTCGATCTGCAGCAGGCCCGGTCGCGAGACGCACACGTAGTCGCCCTCGATGGAGAAGAATCCCTCTTCTTGGAGAAACTTTAGCGGTGCGGCAAATTTCTCGATTACATCGACACCGAACTTCTCCTGGTAGTAGGAGATGCGCGTCTTGCCGAGCTTGAGTTGCAGGATGAACTCACGCACCACTCGCTCCTCAGGCGTGGTGACATGCGCGCGGAAAATAGGCGACTCGCCTTTGTCGATCGCCATCATGTATGGGCCAACGTCCGCCTCGTTCTGCAGGTGGATGCCACCGAGTTGGCCGAAGGAGGCAACCCCGAGTGGCAGGAGATCGGCTCCTTCCCAAAGCGCGTCGCGGTAGACGAATTTGGTTTTGTCTGGGTCTTTGACGACGGTGTAGGCGCTCGACACGGTGTAGCCGGCATTTTCGAACTCGTTGAAGGCGTAGTCGACCCAGCGGCGTTTGGTCACCCAATCTGCCACAGGAGCAGAGAATTTGCCCTGCTCCTTCATCTCCTTGTAGATGGTCGTGTTGTAGGGCACCTCCATCTGGTAGATGGTGACACACTCGGGGTCGAGTTCGATCGCTTTCTCGATGCAGAGTTTCCAGTTGTCCTCGGTCTCGTCCATCATGCCCGCGATGAGGTCGATGTTGACCTGCGGGAACCCTAGCGACTTGGCGAAATGATAGGAGCGCTCGATCTCTTTCGATCGGTGGGCACGACCGTTCAGTTCGAGGATGTGATCGTCAAAATTCTCCACGCCGAGACTCAGCCGGGTCACACCTAGCTCGCGGATATTCTCGAGTTTTTTCTCCGTGAGCGTGCCGGGTTCACACTCGAAGGCGACCTCTTCGGCCTCGTCCCAGGGCATGATGTCCTTCATGCGGCCGGTGAGATCCTGGAGCTGCGACACCGAGAGGTAGCTCGGAGTGCCGCCGCCGAAATAGATGAATTTCGGCTTGCGACCAGCGAGGTAGGGGTGCTTGGCGTAGTTCTCGAACTCCTTGATCGCCGCATCGAGGTAGGCCTTGATCTCACCAGCGTTCTTGTCTGTGTAGACGCGGAAGTAGCAGAAGTGGCAGCGCTTGCGGCAGAAGGGGATGTGGAAATACAGGCCGAGCGGCGTGTCGGGGGCGGGTTGGGTGAGCAGCTCCTCGACCGCAGGGACGGTCTCCTTTTTCCAGAAAGAGAACGGCGGGTAGTTGGCGACAAAGTAGTTGCCCACCTCGGTCTGTTCCACTTCGCCGTGGGCGCCCGCGAGCGGGGTTTTTAGCTCAGCCATGCGCTCGGCGGGGCTCTGGGATTCGGGTTCGGTTTCGGATGGTATCGACATGACAGCTCCAGTGTCCCCGCATTCCCGCGAAATTCAAAGACCGAATTGATGCCTGTAAAGGCTCTTTCTCTTTCTGGCGAAATCAGCTACCGAAACTGCCCGGAGCGCTTTGTTCTTTATCTATCCGTCCATAGCAGGCTCAATGCGCGCAACGATGCCGGATCTCTGCTTAGAAAATGAACAACGTGCGCTTGGCTTCAGCCTGATCGCTGGGGTCGACGAGGCTGGGCGCGGACCGTTGGCCGGGCCAGTGAGCGCGGCGGCGGTGATCCTGCCCGACAGCTTCGAACACTCGGTGTTGAACGACTCGAAGCAACTCAGCGAAGCGAAGCGGGAGATCCTGTATGAGGAGATCATGGGTGGATCGATGGGCGTGATCGCGTGGTGTTCTGCCACGGCGTCAGTCGAGGAGATCGAGGAGATCAACATTCTGCAAGCGACCCACCTGGCGATGCGCCGCTCGG
>JBLHKE010000850.1:0-3264 GCA_047619485.1 Verrucomicrobiales bacterium
AAGTCCACCGACGCCGGCACCCCGACCCACATCTACGACGCCGCCAATGCCTACGCGGAAGACAACACGCCACTCGTCGTCATCGGCGGCGAAGACTACGGCATGGGAAGTAGTCGTGACTGGGCAGCCAAAGGCACCCGCCTGCTAGGTGTCAAAGCCGTCATCACCAAGAGCTTCGAGCGCATCCACCGCAGTAACCTCGTCGGCATGGGAGTCCTCCCAATGAACTTCAAAGACGCTGCTGACTACGACAAAGCCACCGCCGACCACGCCGCCACCTTCAGCCTGACTGGTTTGAACAACGACCTAAAGCCAAGGCAAGAAGTCACCCTGACAGTGAAGAAGTCCGACGGCAGCGAAAAGCAATTCCCGCTCATCGTCCGCATCGACACGCCAGTAGAAATCGACTACTACCGTGCCGGTGGAATCCTGCCGTATGTGTTGGCGCAAATCTTGGCGGGCTAAAGAGTTGGTAGAGTGGACTTGCAGTCCGCTTCAATAGGGCGAAGCCCCCGGCGACTCACTCTTACCGCAGCCCAAGCCAAAGAATCATGCCCGATTTCTTCGACCAGCGCGGAGAAGTCGACAAGACCCAACACAATCTCCCACACTGGCAATAGGGAGAAGCTTGGATCTCTCCGAGCATGTCCAGCGCACGTAGTTACGAACTCGTCTTACCGCTTCCCTCGGTGCTCTCGGCTTGAACAAAATCTCGGTATGCACTTTGTTTTTCCATGTTCTCAGATTGTGCCTTTGTGTTTGCCGTGCGCCCTACTTCACCGCCACGACCATCGAATCCGGACCCACAAGGTGCACGACTTTCGCCTCTCTGAACCCGGCTTCTTTTACCCAGCCGAGGGCGTCTGCGCCGGTGTAGTCGAATCCACCGGGGGTTTCGATGAGCATGTTTAGGCTCATGAGGAGGCCGAAGGTGTTGCTGCGACGCTGGTCGTCTATGAGGGAGTCGTAGGCGACGAAGATGCCTCCGCTTGGCAGGGCGGCGTGGGCTTTGGCAATGAGCATTTTTTTCTGTTCGAGATCCCAGTCGTGCAGGATGTGGCCCATGGTGATGACGTCGGCTTGCGGGAGTGACTCGTCGAAGAAGCTGCCGGGTTGGAAGTTGACACGGTCGGCGACGCCGTGGTCTTGCATGTAGGTTTTGAAGATCGGACCGACAGGTGGCAGGTCGAAGCCGATGCCTTTGAGGTGAGGGTTGGCGAGGGCGATCTGCAAGGCTAGGTCGCCTTGGGCGGGGCCGATGTCGGCGAAAGTCTTGCGCTCTGACCAGCCGATCTCCGGGCTGGCGGCGATGTGGAGATTGGCACCGTGGCTGACACCGGTCATTGCCGAGAGGAATTCGTAGAGGCGATCAGGATCGGCGTAGAGTTCGTTGAAAAACTCGGGGTCGTGGGTGGACTCGTTCTGTGGCTGGCCGGTTTTGAGGGCGTCGGTGAGTTTCCCCCAGAATGGGTAGAGCCGGTGGTTGGCCATCTCGAGGATGCCGCCGATGTAGGACGGTTTCGCTTTGTCGAGAAAGACATCGGTGTCCGCCGAGTTCGAGTAGATGCCCGAGTCATCGCGCTGCAGGAAACCGAGGCTGACGAGGGCGTCGAGGAAGTCACGCGCGCCGCGTGCGTGTAGGCCGAATTTTGCACAAATTTCCTCGAGTGACTCGGGCGTTTTGGCGAGTTCGCTAAACAGTTCGAGTTCGACCGCGCTCAGGAGGGTCTTGGCACCCCAAAAGGCGAGGCCGGTCTGGAGGATATGATCGGGCGTCGGTGTGGTTTCTTCTTTCATGGCGCGATCCTAGCAGTGAATGGAACCGGATGGCAACCCGGAGCAGGCGACTCAGGCTAGTCTAGGTTACGGACAGCCGCCGCCGTCCGTGCTCTCACCTCGTCCAATGATGAATCGCGCATCAGATTCGTTGGGAAGCGGCCTACCCACGAATTTTTTTACTCTGGTATTCGGTCCCTTCGACCTTGCTGAGTTTACTTACTAGATCCGCTACCAGCGCTTTGATGGTTTCCTTCGCCAGTTCGCCTTCGACCGTCAGTTGGATACTGTCGGATTCTTCCTTGTAGCGAACGATCACGCCTTCGACTTCGATGCGGGTGAGGCCGAGTTCGCTCAGGTCGTCGTCGTCTTCGTCGAGGACCCGTTCTGGAATCTGTTGGTGCACGACTTTGTCGGGTTGATAGAGCCTTTCCAGGGCGAGGCGATCTTTTGGTGGGGGGTAGTCGGTGGCCTCTGTGAGGATCGCGACGGTCTCTGCATCGATGTCTTGGCCGATTGATTTGTAGGCTTGCGCTAGGTCGATTTTGCCGAATTCGCGTTCCCACTCAGATTGGCGCATTTCCCAGAGTTGATTTGGTTCATCGTCGCTGCGGGAGATTTCGAAAAGCGGCCACTTGCGCTCGGTCAATCGTTCCCATCGCCAGTCATCAAGGTGCAGGCGCCAGTCGTCGATGTTTTCAATCATTGGCAGTTCGGGATCTGCCGGGTTGACGATGCCGCCGGTGATGAGGATGGATTTTTTGTCATCGGAGAGTTCGGCACGGTGGTGGTGGAGCCAGCCGGGGTTGTCGCCGGTGGACGGCTGCTTGGAAATCTGCCAGGTGCCGATGTCGAGGGCGAGGAGCTGGGTGACATTGGGGAGGCGATCCTGATCGTAGCCGAGGTTGCCGATGAGGATGATCTGGTCGTCTAGCAATGTCGCCGAGTGGAAATCGGTCGGAGGAAATGCGTCGGTCGGGTATCCGAGAAAATCGATGTTGCCGTCCGGGTGGCGAATGATGACATCGTTGTAGATGAAGAAGTCTGGGTCGTAGTAGTCTTCGTGTTCGCCAGCGATGAGGATCTCGCGTCCGTCGGGTAGGATGGTTTTGCTCTGGCCAAATCGGCTGGCCTCCCAGACTGGGTTTCCTCCGAAGGACGAGGGGCCGCCGAAGTGTTCGTTGGCCAGGTAGGCGCTGGTCTCGGTTTCGAGGATCCACTTCCAGTAAGGGTTGCTCTGAGATTTGGCCTGCTGCCTCCCCCGACGGGCGTCGCGCCACTTGGCGAACACCACCGGGGTGATCTCGGTGGGCGGTTGTAGCTCGCTGTCGAATTCGCTTGGCATGTTCTCAGAATACCTGGTCGGTTGGTTTTTGTCCCCGCAGGCTACGAGGAGAGTGGCAGCTAGCGCTGTTAGGAAGAGGGGATTGATTCGCTTGGGCATGACAACGCTTCAATTAAGCGTAAAAGACGATGCTCGCTAGCTCC
>JBLHKE010000851.1:0-3260 GCA_047619485.1 Verrucomicrobiales bacterium
GTCGGTTGGTTTTTGTCCCCGCAGGCTACGAGGAGAGTGGCAGCTAGCGCTGTTAGGAAGAGGGGATTGATTCGCTTGGGCATGACAACGCTTCAATTAAGCGTAAAAGACGATGCTCGCTAGCTCCGAACGTTCACTGGGGAAGTGCGTGTTTCGCTCTCTCGATGGTGGGGCTCCATTGCTGCCAGTCACTTACGACAGCCCGCTGCGGATGCATCGGTTGGAGAAATTCTGGCGAATTTTGCGACGCTTGACGGGTCGGTGGACTACCGAGAACACCCCTTCCATTTCTGGGAATTCCCGGTATTCTTTCTCCTATGAGACGGATCATTTCTACTATACTCACCCTTGGATTGGGTTGTTTTTCAAGTGTTGCCGCTCCGGATAAAGCGGATTCTGACGTCGCCTGCGTCTGGCAGGTGAAGTCGGACACGAACACGGTCTACTTCGTCGGGGCGTTGCCATTCTTGCGGGAGTCGGACTTCCCCTTGCCGCCGCAAATCAGGCAGGCATTCGACCAGGCGGAGCGCGTGGTCTTCGAGATCGATCCGACGGAGTCGAAGGACGAGCAGAAAGGTCAGGACTTGATCCGCATGGGGATGTTCGCTGATGGGGCATCGATCAAGGGCAGCGTGTCGACGAAAACCTACAAGGCGCTCGGGGATTTTCTGAGTGACAGCGGTTCGCCGCGTGCGGCGATGGATTCGTTCCGGCCGTGGTTCGCGGCGGTGATGATCAGCATGACGGAGATGATGAAGCAGGGCGGGCGGCCGAATTTGGGCGTCGGTGATACGATCGAAGGCTGGGCGGCTGAGGCCGGCAAGCCGTGGTCGGGGCTCGAGAAGATGGAGGTCGAACTCGAACTCCTGCAGTCGATGTCGAAGGAGATTCACGAATACATGTTGAAGTCGACCCTAGACGAGGTGGCGGACGCGGATAGGATGATCGAGGAGATGGACGAGGGGTTGGCAGCTTGGCGCCGTGGCGATACTAAAACGCTGGTCGAGATGGAGGAGCAGGATGCGACCGAGATGGATAAGCAGCTTGAGAGGGACCTTGTTCGCGCGCGAGGTGACAAGTGGTTGAATCAGATCGAAAAGACGCTCGCTGGTGATGATATTGTGCTGTTTTCTGTCGGACTTGGACACCTCATCGGGGAGGGGAATCTGCTCAGCAAATTGGAGGCGAAAGGTTTCGAGGTGAGCCAGCTGAAAGCGGTGGCGCCGAAGGGGAAGAAGCCGAAGCAGAAAGACGGCGACAAGAAAAACAAGAAGCCTGCGCTGATCCCAGTGGTCTTGCATCCAGCGGCATGATTGCTTAGCTTCTAGCTGCGTTTCGGGCAATCCGCTGAGACGTCGCATTCACAATCCCCCGATCCATGATGAACCGCCAAGCTGAGCCACTCCCCGATTCTGGGGGAGAGATGGGTTCATCGGGCGGGCGTGAGAGCGACTCGCCGGTGGCGGTGCTCGCAGGTAAGGCCGCGAGGAAACGCGGCAAGCCGTCCTTCGGGCCGGCTGACCCGGCGGGTATGATCGTCCGCCGTGCGGTGCGCACCCTGTGCAGTCTCGGTCCGGCGATGCCGACCCCTGAGAACCTCTCGGAAGAGATGGCGGATGCGCGTAAGGCGACCAAGCGCGGATACTTTACGCCCGACGAGGATGAGCGCGTGCGCACGGCCTTCGCAAAATTCCTCCAGGCGCGTGCGGCGATGGAGGCGACGATCGCAGAGATCGAGGAGCTGTGTTCGCGCCGCGACGGCGAGTTCAGCGCGCTGAGCGAGCGCGAACAGTACCAGGCTTTCACCGCGAGTTTCTATGCGGCTTGTCTCTTAAACCGCACCGCCGACTTCGTGGTCGGGCGCTACGGTCGGTCGAAGGTGGTGCACCGCAAGTTGGACGAGCCGGAGCCGCGCTTAGGTATTCCGAAAAAACGTTTTACCGAGTTATTCCAATCGTTGTCCGAGCCGAGCCACATCTGGCGATTCCAGCAGTTGATCCTGTTTGCCAAGAACAATGAATCGAAGATCCTTGCGCTGCGCGAAGACCCACTGGTCGGTCCGCTGGTCGATTTGCTGTTGTTGGAGAAACCGCAACTGATCGATTTCAGTCGTCGCACCTTTTACCGCAAGCGCCTGCGCTACTGGTGTTACGCGTATGTCCGCGGTCAAAAATCGGGCTACCACCAGGCGATGGAGACGCTCTACGAGTGGAGCGGGCGCACGATTTCAAACATGCGCAAGCGCTCCCCCAAGCGCGTGACCCCAGAGGTGCAGGCGCAGCTCGCGCCGCTGCTTCAGGCTGGTGATATCATCGTGACGCGCCAATTCGGAGCCCTGAGTAATGTGTTCCTGCCAGGGTTCTGGCCACACAGCGCTCTCTACATCGGGACGGAGGCCGAGCGCGAACGCCTTGGTGTCGAGATCGACGTGGAACGTGCTATGCGCTGCAAGGATCCGCTCAGGACGCTCGAGGCGCGTAAGGATGGAGTGCGTTTCCGCCAGTTGGACTCGACGCTTCACGTCGATGCGTTCACCGTCATCAGGCCGCGTCTGGCCGATGCGGATCTGGCGGAGGCGATCAGCCGTGCGATCACCCACGAGGGCAAGGACTACGACTTCATGTTCGATTGCCGCCGCGCGGATCGGCTGGTGTGCATCGAGCTGATCTATCGGGCGTTCCATTCGGTGGGAGGTGTCGAGTTTTCTCTGAAGTCCGGAAAGGGGCGGTATTTCATGACGCCGATGGAGCTTTTGGATCGGGCGGTGGACGGCAAAGAGTTTGAGGTGGTGGCGTTGTTTGGCTCCAACGACAACGGTTTTCTCACCGGCGAGAAAGCGCGCACGGAGCTGATCCGCAGCTATCGCCAGGACAAGGAGTGATCTCTTGGCTGGCGACTCCGTCTGTTGGAGACGTGTCTGGATTGCCGTGAAACCACCTACCAGATGACGCAAAATGGGGTATGTGAGAATATTTTTTGGTTGAGGGCGCGTTGCGACCTTCGCGCACAGACGGAGGCTGCTTGAGCCTAGTGGAGCCTCCATTCTACTTTTTTTGTATCGCGCATCGCTCGGTATGAGGCTCATGAATCTCTCATCTTCAGGGGGTAATGTGACAAGAAATTAATGCGTTTTGTTCGCTTCTGGGTTGAGATTAATCCTATCGCGACCGATAATTATCATCGGGTTCTTCTGGATCCATTCGCCCCAGCTGGTTCTCATACCCCAAAATCTTCCTGCCCTATGCATCTCCTCCGCGTTT
>JBLHKE010000852.1:0-3260 GCA_047619485.1 Verrucomicrobiales bacterium
GCCCGTCTTTTAACATGAATGCTTATTTCCATCGATCCATCGCGGCTTACGCAGCTATGGCTCTCGCACTCGCCCTTTTCGTCCCCACCTCTGCGAACGCTCAGGAACCGCCTGCTGCGGCCGAGCCGCCGCAGCCTGCCGAGCCGCCGCAGCCAGACCCAAAGCTCATCAAGGAAATCGAGCAGATGCTCAAGCACCGATACTCGCGGGATCCGAGCGATTTGCTGCGTCATCTCGATCGCGTCGGCACGACCGATCCGTCGACCTTGACTGTGACGGACCGCTTCAACCAGCACTTCATCACCGGAGATTGGAATCGTCTTCGCGAGGAATTGGCTCAGATGCCGCTGGAACTGCCTCGCAAACTTTATGACAAGGTGCTGGCGGACCTGAGTCAGAACCAGAAGCCCAACATGCAACTCGAAGACGTGCTTGGTCTCGCAGACGCGGTGCCCGGCGAGTTCACATCGGACAACCTGCGCAAGCTTGGCCAACTCATCAAGGTCGCCGTGCCTGTTGGCGAGAGCTACTGGTTGGTGGATCGGCTGAAGAAAGGTTCCGCCAAGGTCGGCGGCACGGATTCGGGCACGCGCCTTACTGCCGCGCGCATTCTCATGGCCGCGAACTTCAAAGACCTCGCCCGCGATTACTTGCCTCCGGTGGCGGACATCGCGAAATTCAGCGACGAAGGGCTGAAGCGGGAACTGCTCAACTTCGTCGCCACCCAAGAGGACCGCGTGAACGCCCAGCGCGCCGATGTGCAGCGGGTCTGGGACGAAAATATTTCCGAAGTGCTGACCCCTGTCGTGGAGCGGGGGAAGGCGTGGGAGAAAACTCGGGCGAGCGATGCGATCGCTAAGGTGCTTACCCAGGTGCCGGTCAGCACTCTCGAATCGGTTTTGTCAGAAGCCGCGAAGACTAATCCCGAAGGGGCGATGCGCTTGGTCAGCGCCTTCACGCAGAAGGTGCAGAATGAACGCAACCACGACGTCGAGAATCGAACCGAAAACCTCGCCGCGCAGGCCACCATCGCGAATATCCTCGCCGCCATGGTGAAGCCGGGCGAGCAGCCGTGGAACCGGATCTTCGAGATGATGGCTGATCAGTGGATCGGCCAGGCGGACGCCGCCCACATGGAGATTGCAAAGCGACAACCGGGCAAGTATGTCGAGCCAGAGGAACTGCTCGCCGTTGCGCCCGCCGGAAAGTGGGCGGCAGCGCTGCCATCGAGCATGCGTGATCGGATCGACGTCAGCATGTCGCGCCTCATTCTCACCGGCTCCCGTTTTGATCAAGCGGCGGATCGGATTGTCGAGATTGGCAAACGGAGCCCGGCTGCAGGCGCAGCGCTGGCCGAGGAATTCTTGGTGGTCTGGGCGAAGAGCCACAACCCGGAAATCCCGGAGGAACTGCGCCGCAAGTACGGGTTGCCCGAGGACGCGCGCATTCCGGTCACCCCGATCATGATGGAGAAGAACATCAACAGCCTCGCTCGCATGATGACGCTGTTCCGCGAATCGGGTCTCGCTCCAGAGGACTATTCGCAGGTCGTCACCGCATTCGACCTTGCCTACAGCACGGCGGAAACCTATCAGACCTCCCATATCGAAAAGGTCTTTGGGCCGATGAATCAGATGGATGAGCCCGTCTTTTCGCTCATCCTCACGCAGATGAACGCCAACCTCGGCGAGCGCTGGCGCAAGATGGAGGTGCAGCAGGCCGGTCTCACCCGGCGTGATGAATCGGAGACGCTAGAGATGGTCCGCAACGGCTATGACACTGCGCTGAAACTCATCGACAGCTGGCTGGAAGGTCACCCCGATGCTTGGCGCCCGTTGACGCTCGCGGGAACGTTGCTGGTGGATTGGGGCGATTTCGAATACTTCCAGGAACTCGTCGCCAACGATCCGAAAATGCGGATGTTCGGCTTCAAGGAAAAGAACCTGCGCGCACAGGAATACTTCGATCGCGGAACCGCGGCTTATGGCAAACAGGTCCCACAGCTCCCTGCCGGCGAATACACCGTCGAACCGTATCTGGCCTGGTTCAACGGGTTGCTCGGGATCGGTTCGAACGACCAGCTCAACCTCTCCAAGGCGATGAACCGCGCGGCTCTGACGAAGATTCGCGGCTATCTCGAAGCCCTTCCGGACGGCGCCGCGCCTGCCCACATCGGCCTCTTCGCCAAGGTCGTGAGCGCGCGCCTCGATGATACCGCCAACCCCTTGCACGAAGACCTCCGCTACCGTTACCTCGCGGGTGCGATGGTCATCACCAAGGACGATCCATTCACCTTCGGCGCGGCCAAGAATCTCGCTTACTTCGATGAACTGCTCAGTGAAGTCCGCTTGAAAACCCGGGTAGATGGATCGAATACGGTGGGACGGGATCAGGACTTTGGTATCATTCTCAGCATCATCCACACCGAGGCGATGGGACGCGCGGCCAAGTTTGGTCAGTATCTCACCAATGACCCCGCCGCCGGCGTGAACAAGAGACCGTCGCCCAAGGTGAAAACGATGAGCCAAGCACAGGGGCCTCGCGACGAGCTGGAGCTAAACATCCGGGAGGCGATGGCTCCCTTCTTCGACATCAAGACGATCACCTTCGCAACCACTGATGTAAGACCGCGGCCAACGGCGCAAACCGGCTGGGAAGAGACGGTGCTCGCCTACCTGCACGTCCGCGCCAAGGACGCCAGCGTCGACAAGATTCCACCGATCGGGCTGGCGCTAAAGTTTGTCGATATGACGGGGCCAGTCAGCATTCCGGCCGAGTCCGCAGAGACGCTCATCAAGGTCGCGACCGATGCCGTGCCGGCGCGTCCGGCGAGCCAGATCACCATCACCCAAACGCTCGACACCCGCCAGTTGACGATCAATGGCACGCTCGCGCTCGAGATCGTAGCGACCGCAACCGGCCTTGTTCCGGATTTGGAGCAGCTGCTCGATCTTCCCAACGACGAGGCCGCGATCGGGATCCAGCACGTCAATCCCCACGAGGCTTTGCAGATCAAAGAACTCAACACTTGGGGCGATGAGATCACGCCAACTTCGGAGCGTCTCTGGACGATCGCGCTCGACGGCGATGCGGTGCGCGCCGCGACCGGGCCGTTGGAGTTTCAATTCCCGATCCCTAAAGCGGCTGACGCTTCCGTCACTTACCAAACCTACCGGGAGATGGATCTGACGACGCTGTCGGAACCTGTCGTGACCCTCGGTGCGACTGCCGAAGGCAAGGGTGTCGAACTCCTCGCGAAT
>JBLHKE010000853.1:0-3260 GCA_047619485.1 Verrucomicrobiales bacterium
AGCAGGTCGCATCACAGTACCCTTACGAGTCGAAGGACGGGCACTCGCTCAAATCCGAAGCAGTCGAGGTCGGCCAGGAGATGGTGAAATTGCTCAACACCAAAGTCGAGCCGGCCGGTGTCCACGTGGAGGCTTATGAGCTCGCCGACCTGACCTACGCGCCAGAGATCGCGCAATCGATGCTAGTGCGCCAGCAGGCACAGGCGCTGGTCGACGCCCGCAAGATCATCGCCGAGGGCGCGGTGGAGATTGTCGACGAGGCGGTGACGATGTTGGACGGCCGCGGCTACAAGTTAGACGAGCGCACCAAGTCGCGTCTGGTCAGCTCGTTACTGGTCGTTATCTGCGGCGAGGGCAAAGTGCAGCCGACCTACTCCGTGAAAGATGGTGGCAGCGACGAATCAGCGGAGACGAGCGCCGCGATGCTCGAGATGCTGGAGAAAATCGCCAAGCATACCACACCGAAGTAGCGTGCGTGGCTCTCCCGGCCTGTGATGAACCCATGCTTGGCCTCCAGACAGCTCTCGTAAGGGCTGCCCAAAATATAGCGGGCCCTCTCACGTGACGATTTTGGAGCGAAGTATGCTGGTGCCTGCAGACGGCGAGCCGGGATGACGACCCGGACGCAACCAACGCCTGATCCTCGATGGTTGACCTGAAAGACTTCGAGCGGGAGTCGCTCCACGGCGTCGACGACGAAATGAACTAAATCATCTTCCCAACCCAGTCGGAACAGACGATAGCGTTCAGTTTTTTTTGATCCATGTCGTGAACGCGTTTCCAGCCATCCTTCAGGATCGCCTGGCAAGGTTGGGTTCCATGCCCGTAAGGTGTTGGTAACACCAAGCGAGGAAGGGCCTGATCAGGGGCTTCTGCTCACCATGGATCAATGGAACCAGCGAGCGTCCGTCCACGGATTGCTCACTCATGATGATGCTGGAGGAAAATAGCAGGAATTGTTGGCCAGGCCTGGTCACCCAAATAGCGTTGAAAGCCCTAAGGAATCGGGGTCTGTGAATGAGCACGTGTCGGCACTGCCTTGGAGGTGTGCTCGTCGGTCGCGACCCCGGCTGACGCCAACACATGGCACCACATCCCAGCAGACCACGCCCTGCCGCCGCGCCCGAGTTCGCCGATCGCCCAGAGATCAGCATCTCCGGCGACAGCAATGCGCTCTCGTTAAAATGCAGAAATGGCAGGATGGACGCATTCAAGCTCATTCTGGTGTCGCTGGCGGGCTGTTAAACCGCCACCCGGAGGCCGCGTGATGTCCCGGCTGATTTAAATGCACCATGCACCGAGCGCTAGAGTACCAGCGGAGATCGCCGTGCCCTTAAGCTAGGATGTCTTCGATCACCTTCCCGTGCACATCCGTGAGTCGGATATCGCGACCGCTGAACCGGTAGGTCAGTTGCTCGTGGTCGATCCCGAGCAGGTGGAGCATAGTGGCGTGCAGGTCGTGGATTTGCAACGGGTTCTCGATCGCCTTGTAGCCCCACTCGTCAGTCGCTCCGTAGGTGACGCCCGGTTTGATTCCGCCGCCCGCCAGCCAGAGGCTAAAGCCATACTGGTTGTGGTCTCGTCCAGCACCGCCTTGCGCGAACGGCGTGCGCCCGAACTCGCCGGACCAGACAACCAGCGTTTCATCGAGCAGCCCGCGCTGCTTGAGGTCGCGCAGCAAGCCGGCAATCGGCTGGTCGACTGCTCGGGCGTTATCGCCGTGGTTTTGTTTCAGGTTGCCGTGCGCGTCCCAGCGCTGGTAGCCGTTGACCATCGGGATCGTCAGCTCGACAAAGCGTACTCCACGCTCGATCAGTCGGCGGGCAATCAAACACTGTCGCGCGTAGGTCTTGGTGTGCGCATACTCCGCCTCGAATCCGTAGAGTCGTTTGGTTGCAGCGGACTCGCCGTCCAGCGACATCAATTCCGGCACTGCGAGCTGCATCTTCGCCGCAAGTTCGTGATTCGCGATCGCCGACTCGAGCTCATCCGCCCCACCAGTGGCACCGAGATTGAGGCGTTGCGCGAGGCGCCGTTTGATCTCTTGGGCTCGTATCGACTTCTCGTTCGGTTTGACGTTGGCCAAGGGGGTCCCGATGGCGTTGAGCAAATTGCCACGATAGGTCGCAGGGAGGAAGCCGTTTGAGAAGTTGTCGAGCCCACCAGACGGGATCTGGCCGCCATTGAGCACGAGGTAGGCTGGCAGATCGACGTTGTCCGAACCAAGTCCATAGGCCGCCCAAGCCCCCATGCTGGGACGCCCCTGCAGGCCGGTGCCACTGTGGAGAAAGTAGTTCGCGGAAGTGTGCTCAGGGAAATTCGAGGTCATCGAACGCACGATTGCCAACTCGTCCGCCAGCTCGGCGACGTGTGGGAATAAGTCGCTGATCCAAGCTCCGCACTGGCCGCGTTGTTTAAACTCCCACGGGGACCTCAGGACTTTTCCGACGGCTTCGAATTGCGTGTTCTCGATCTTGCCGATCGCCTTGTAGGGATCCTCGCCATGGTGCTTGGCCAGCATCGGCTTGTAGTCGAATGAATCCACCTGCGAGACTCCACCCTCCATGAAGAGGAAGATCACATTCTTCGCCCGCGCCGGATGGTGAGGCTGGCGTTCACCGAATAAACTCGATAAGGCCAGTCCGCCGAATCCGAGCGATGCCTGTTGCAGAAGATGCCGTCGGGTGAGATTCATTTTACGTAGATAAATTCGTTGATCGAGAACATCGAGTGGCACAGATCACGCCAGGCGTCACGGGCATTGGGATCGTCGCCGTAGAGTGAGGCGAACTCGGTGAGCGATCCGATGCAGGCCGCCAACTCTCTGTCACTGGGGTGTCGAGCGAAGGCTTCCTCATACATGCGCTTCAGCCGAGTTGGAGGTTGGGCGTCAGGCATTTGTTTCAGAATGCGATCCGCCCATACACCCGCTTGATCGTAGAGGAAGGGATCGTTCATCAGCGCCAGTGACTGAGCAGGTAGGTTGGTCACGTCGCGTTCGCCGACCGTGCTGAACGGGGTCGGAAAGTCGAATGCCAGCATGAGCGTCGGAAGGAAATTTCGGCGCACCGAGGTGTAGATCGACCGCCGTCCAGCGCCATCGAGCGGTCCGCTCTTCGCCGGGCGACCGCGTCCGACCACGAACTCGCTAAGGTAGACCGGCACCGGCATGCCACCGACTTTGCGGTCAAGACGACCGGAGATGGTCAGTGCCGCGTCGCGCACCGCTTCCGCCTCGATACGCCGCATCGGCATGCGGT
>JBLHKE010000854.1:0-3251 GCA_047619485.1 Verrucomicrobiales bacterium
AAGATGAAGTCATTTCTCTTTTCCTCAATCGTGCTTCTCTCCATTGTTGGAGCGACTGCTGCCCCACGGGTGGCAAACACGACGATCGATCTACCAGATTCGCCGCCGGTCTTGTCGATCGAGGTCGAGAACGCATTTCCCGGTCTTAGTTTTTCTCAACCGCTCTGCCTGAGCAGTCCGGCTGGCGACACGCAAAGGCTGTTTGTCTGTGAGAAAACTGGAGATATCGAGCTGATCCCCAACGTCACCGCTACCGCGCCGACAAAGACGGTCTTTCTTGATTTGGACGGCATCCTCACTGAGCGCGAGGAACCGCTACTTACTGGTAGTGAAATGGGCTTGCTCAGTGTTGCCTTCCACCCGGACTACGCGAGCAACGGTTTTTTCTTCATCGTCTACAATGTGGAGGTCGGCGGGCAGAATTACCAGCGCCTGTCCCGCTGGCACGATCCAAACATCAATGACACGGTGGCCGATCCCAATTCTGAGGAGGTGCTCATCGAGATGCTCGACCAATCTGGGAACCACAATGGTGGCGATCTCCACTTCGGTCCCGATGGCTATCTCTACATGAGCTGGGGAGACGAAGGGGGGCAGAACGATTCGCATAACAACAGCCAGCTCATCGACAATGATTTCTGGTCGTCGTTGACGCGCATCGATGTTGACCTCGAACCGGAGGATTACACTGCTTCTGACGGGGAGGGGGATGATGATGCCAACGTCCGTCCGAACGCGCACGCCGCGGTGAAACTCTACGGTGGAAATCCCTTGTATGAGGTGCCGGCGGAAAATCCGTGGGTTGGGGCGACGACGTTCAACGGCATCAGCGTGAACCCGAATGAGGTGCGCACGGAGTTTTTTGCGGTCGGTTTCCGCAACCCATGGCGATTCAGTTTCGATAGCCTCAATGGTGAATTGTGGGTCGGTGATGTTGGTCAGGGGGCGTGGGAGGAGATCGTCACCGTGGAGATTGGCAGCAACCACGGCTGGGCGTGGTACGAGGGGGATGGCAACGGCGCAAAGTTCAACCAGACGATCAACGGGGCGGATCGCCGCAACGTGACCGTGACCGCACCGGTGTGGGATTACGGCCATGGCAGTGGGCCGTTCCAGGGGAATTCGGTCTCGGGTGGGTTTGTTTATCGCGGCTCGAACATTCCAGATCTGTTCGGGAAGTACATTTTCGCCGATTACACATCGGGCAACATCTGGTCACTGGATAGGACGGACACCCCCGGCGAGCCGGAGGTTGTGCGAATCGCGGGTGAGGGGGGCATCGTCGGTTTCGGATCGGATCCGTCCAATGGAGATGTGCTGATGGCCGATATCGGCAACGGGGTAATCCGGCGTCTCGTCGCCAATGACGGCACTCCGGGGGGATTCCCTGCGACTCTCTCGGCGACCGGAATTTTTTCTGATCTCACCGAATTGAGCCCGAACCCTGGCGTGGTGCCCTACGCCGTGAACTTGCCGTTCTGGTCAGACCACGCACTCAAGCAGCGTTGGTTTGCGATCAAGGATACCACCAGTCTGATCGGATACTCCGAGGATCGAGCCTGGCAGTTTCCAGATGGGATGGTGTGGGTGAAGCACTTCGACCTCGAACTCGAGCGGGGGAATTCGGCAACGAAGAAACGGATCGAGACCCGGGTGCTAGTGCGCAATCAATCGGCTGTCGTCGGCAGTGAAGTGCTTTTGGCGAGCGGGGTCACCGCGCGCTACTTCGTCCCGACGAATGCCTCGATCGAGGATACCTGGTACGGGGAGATCTTCGACGATTCGTCGTGGAGTACGGCGCTGACGGGAATTGGTTATGACGAGAGCCCAGATTACGGTTCAGAGTTCGGCCTTGGTGGGGATCTCGGCAATGATCTCAACGGTGAAAACGAGACGCTCTATGTTCGAATCCCGTTCCAGGTGACCGACGCGAGCGCCCTCGATGTGTTGACGCTCAGGATGAAATACGATGATGGATTCGTCGCCTACCTCAACGGTGAGCGGATCGCCTCGGCCAACGCCCCTGACACCCTGTCCTACAACGCGGGCGCTGCGGGGCAGAACCCGGATGACAATGCGGTCAATTTTGAGGATTTCGACATTAGTCGTTTCCTCAACTTTCTGACGGACGGTTCCAATGTGCTAGCGATCCACGGCTTGAACGATGGTCTCGGCAGCTCAGACATGTTGATTCTCCCGGAGATCCACGGTGGCGTCACCCGCTTCATCCCTGGTGTCTATGGCGTCTCCTACAGGTGGAACGAGGCGGGCACAGAGGCGACCCTCGCCGGCGCTGGCGGTGTAGAGTTCGATCTCGATATCACCGTCGACGGCAATGTCCGCTCACAGACTTGGAGTGTCCCTTCCCGAGCCGCTTGCAATACCTGCCACACCCCTGAGGCCGGGTTTGCCCTCTCCTTTAATACGCGCCAGCTGAACCACGATGGGGTTCTCGGCGCTGCTAGCGGCAATTTCCTAACACTGCTCGAAGATTGTCGCTACCTCGACGAGCTGCCCGACCCGCCCGCGGAATTGCCGAAACACGTCGCAGCGGATCAGACCGAGTATTCGCTCGGCGCGCGCGTCCGCTCCTACCTCGATGTTAACTGCGCCTACTGCCACCAGGATCCCGGGATCGAACCGCTATCGTGGCGCGGGAACCTCGACCTGAACATCGCGCAGACCGGCTTGATCAACGGGCTCGCCTCCGGTGGCACTCAGCATCCGGACGACCGCCTAGTGGTGCCGGGCGAGCCGGCGCGATCGATCCTCCTCAACCGCGCTGCAGCTGCCAACGGCTACACGCGCATGCCACCACTCGCCACCAACGAGATCGATGAGGTCAACGCGCAGCTCCTGACTGATTGGATCAATCTGGAGGCGAGCGAATTGACCGACTACGCTGCTTGGCGTCTCGACCAGTTCGGCAATGGCAATTCCCCGGAGGGAGAACCTTCAGCTGATCCGGATGGCGACGGTGAGAGCAACCAGCGCGAGTGGGGCACGCTGACGAATCCGAATGATGGGGCCGATTTTCTGGTTGCGCTGATCAGCCATGATGGGAGTCATGTCGAAATCACCTTACCGGGGCGTTCCAATCGAAGCGTCGTGGTGCAACGATCGGTCGATCTGTTGAACTGGTCGCGCTGGGAGGTGATGGGCAACGACGGGATCCCACGCAACCCAGCGATCGAGCACACCATCACGGGAGCCACCGATGGGTCGCAGGAGTTCTTCCGGCTTTACCTTGA
>JBLHKE010000855.1:0-3247 GCA_047619485.1 Verrucomicrobiales bacterium
TAGATACTTTGACGGTGAACTCGAGCTGGTCACCCTCGCGCAGGAAGCGCGGCGGGTTTGGCTGCACCATGATGTCTTTCGAGGTGATGGCCTTGTCTTGGAGGTAGCCGGAGCGCAGTTGTTTGTCGTGGGCGAAGGCCATCAGTTTCCACTCGGTGAGCGCCTCAGGCATGGTGAACTCGAGCCGCACTTCACCGTCTTTTGATGAGACCAGCTTAGGGAAGAAGAACGCGGTCTCATCTAGGTTTTTGCGGGCGGAGACTTTACTCAAATCGGGTTTTGGCACGCCTCCCCCATCGCTGTTCATGTCGGCCGGCAATTCGCGGTCTGCCTTCGCCTTGTTGGCCATTTTGCCGCTCTCCGTGACCACCGAATCTGCCATCGACGCTTCCATTGCCATCGGTGCCATCGGCGCCGCCCTGCCATTCTTCGCCATTCCGCCTCCACCGAAGCTTCTGTAGCGAGCTTGTCTCCATGAAACGGCCATGATCTCGGGTGGGAACGATCGGTAGGTGAGGGAGCCGTTGAAATGGCTGTGCGGCCATCCCCCGTGGAAGCGCTGCAACTGATGGGGCGTGTTCTGAAACCGTGACTGCAGGTTGGAACGGTCCTGCCGGAAGACGTTGAACGCGGTCTGCCAAGCGTGCGGCTTGTAGGCGTCGAGCGAGGCGTCGTAGAGACCAGCGACCATCTCAGCGACCGCGGATTTGGCATCCGGCCCGGTGACGATGGCGGTCCAGGTCTCTTTGTTTCCGGGTTCGAGCTTCGACACAAAATGTTCCCACTGCACCATGAGGTTTTTGTTCGTCCACGGGACGTCTACCTTTCGGCTAGTCAGGTAGGCACGGTTTTCGCGCACATAGGTGATGTGAATGGTGAAACCTCCGCGCATAGATTCGTCGACCGCCTGCTTGATCTGGATCTGGGTGGTGCCGGCCTTGGTCCAGTAGCTCTGCAAGGTTTTCCTGCGGTGGATGATCTCGATGTAGGCGCGACCCTTGTCGTATCCGGTCCCCCACAGCGCCATGAACTCCTCGCCGGGCTCAGCTTTCCACTCTGGTGCCGCGACTATCTGCGGCACCTTGATCGCTAGGGATTTCGCATCCGGGTCGAGCACCGTAAGTGGGAGCTGCGCTTGGATCTCTTTGCCGAAGCGGTCGCGGGTAGTGAAAATGGCGCGGAAGTTGCCGACGCCCAGCTCGAATTTTGCCTCAGCGGTTCCGGCGGCGGCGGTCGCGATTGATTTCTCGGCAACCACTTCGCCGAGCGGCCAAGAATTTGGATCGCTGGTGAGCGGAGCGGCCGCAGGGGCGATCAGCTTGCCACCACGGCGAACCAGCGGTCCCGGTCGCCATCCTCGGGAACCGGTGATCGTTGCCCGCTGGACAGTCTTAGGAGCTTTGAGGCGGTAGATTTTCAGCGTCCCCTTGGCGGCCTGGCCTTCGCCGTCGAGCGTCTCGGTCGAAATCGCGATCGCGACGGGGGCTTTGCTGGTGAGCCAGCTACCGCCGACGAGCGATGCTTTCAGCGCGGTGTAGCCAACCTTGACGCTGCGTTGTTCGGAACGGGTTTCGCCGCTGGTGTCGGTGACGTCGGCGTAAATCGTGAAGTGGAAGGTGGGCTCGTCTTCCTCCGGAACGGAGAGATCAGGTTTGGCATTGAACTTGATGGTGAAGGTTCCGTCTGCCCCAGTAGTTAGTGCCCCGTGTTCGATTTCCTGCGATGGTGTCTGCGGGAACGGCCTCCACCAGTAGCAGGTGCGCCACCAGCTGGGATAGCGCACTTCGCGGACGACGCGGTACTGGACCTGGGCGTCGTTGATCGCCGCGCCAGTGTAGGCGGTCGCGGTGCCCGTGACGACCACCTCGCCACCAAGCTTCGGCGCCACTTCGGGGGCTGCGACCGCGACCTGAAATTTTGGCCGCTTGTATTCCTCGACGTTGAAGCTGGCGCTGCCGCCAGGGCCTTTCGAAACTCGGATCGACATGTTGCCCATCAGCCGATCGCGCGGCGCGTTGAAGCTGCCGCTGAATGAACCGAAATCGTTCGAGCGAGTCTCCTGTTTGGCGATCTCCTTACCGTTGCCGTCGGAAAAAATCACGGTTATCGACTCTCCTGCGATCACATCGTATCTGTCTTTTTCCTGATCGACGCGGATGCCGATCCCCTTGTAGTGAATCGTCTGGCCGGGCCGGTAGAGTGAGCGATCGGTGAAGAAGATCGATCGATCATACGCGCGCCGGCGGTTGTTGTCCCGTGTGCCAAAATCGTTGGCAGTGGCAAGTTGCTGCTTCTTGTGCGAGGCGAGGATCGCGTAGTTACGCTTGTTGGATTTCGGTAGTAAGAACAGGCCGGCGGCGTCGGTTGTCACGGGCTTGATCGCGGTGCGCTTGTTGTCACGCTGGCGATACCAAGCTTTCACAGTGGCACCGGCGATTGGTTCACCGCTGATCGCATCGAGGACAAACCCTCCGAGGGACCCGCTGTCATTCATAAACAAGTTGATGCCGCTGCTGCCATTCTTTTGGCGCATCACGATGGCCAGGTCGCTGACCCAGAAATCGGTGAACGACACCACGTTGTTCACATCGCCAAACTTTTCGTCGTGGCTCGAGATCAGCCAGTAGGAATTGGCGGGGAGTTCTGCTGTCGCGGGCAGGGTCTCGGTGCGCATCTGGTAATCTTCGGTAGCGGGAAGGTCGACAGACCATTGCTTGAGCGGCTTCAGTTCGAGCAGCCTATTGCGGTCGTTCTGGTCGAGCTGCTCGGGGCGATAGCGATTGCCGCCGAGCCGTTCCTCCCAGTCGAACGGGACGGCGCGGAAATAGATCTTAGTGACGTTCTTGTAGGTGACGTCGATGGTCGGTAGCGGCTGGTTCCATACCCGCTCGGTGATGACGGAGCTGTCTGGTTGGAGGATTGAGGCAACTAGGTTCGCGCAACGTTTTCCACCCGGCGTTTCCGGATGCACGGCGACGCCCCGGCGCGCGAGTTTCAAGGCCTCGACCAGATCGCCCTCTGACTGGATCACGGATGCAAGCTGGTGGATGGCGCGCGCGGAGATCCGGTGGTCGATATTGCTATCGATGAAACGTTTCAGCGCGGCCTTGTAGCGTGCGTTCTTCTCCTCACCGAATGCTTGGTTGAATCCGAAGCGCAAGCGCTCGAGATCAGCGTCGATCAGGGCATCAATCGGCTCGTCGCCCTGGTGGAAGGCGGCGACATCTTGCAGTAGTCGCAAGGCGCG
>JBLHKE010000856.1:0-3245 GCA_047619485.1 Verrucomicrobiales bacterium
ATGCGAACAGTTTCGATGACTTTCGCCAAGACATGGCCGAGTTCGCAGCTGGCAAGTTCAAACTAGACCACACCGACAGCGAGTTGCCGAAGCTCTACGATTGGCTGAACGCCAACAACGCGACCTGTCCGACTGACCTCTCGGTGAGCGTCGGAGTTCAGGACGCCGTCGGCTGCAAAGTGATCGAGTGGAACGATGAGAGCGTCACCCTGATCTGCGTGCGCAACGAAACCGATCAGGTCGTCCACTGCTTCGTCCTCCCCCGGGACGAGTTTGAGAACCTCCCGGACGAAAAGCTGATGCGCAGTCGCTTTATGGTAGACGATCTCGAGACTCGTGGCTGGACAGATCAGGACTATCTCTACCTCATGGTCGGCTCACAAAAAGGTGTGCAGGTACCCACGCCTAAGCCGTGAGCAGATCATTTCACTGAAATTCCCAAACCGGCTGGATCGCTAGGGCTCCACAGGTGAATTCTTATAATTCTAACACCAGCCGTCTAGAAATCCTAGTGAGTCGAGTTCTTCGAAGCGCTGGAAAATAGGTCGGTTTGGAAGTGACTCATCAGAATGTCGCCACCATCTAACAGAGAAACACTTGCATTCTAAGGCGAAACACGCTTTGTTAAGGATTGCTAACATTTAATACTTGCCAAGTACACGTGTATCTTGCTAAAAAATCAGGATATAAATCGGGGATTAATCCAATACACACTTGACGTTGATACAGAACTAAGTTTGAACAGAGCCCGTCCTACGGGGTCAGATTAGAGACAACCCACAAAAGACGAGTTAACGGCTGAGATTCACCCCTTCCCGACCATTCTCTCTGAGAGACCTAGAAAAACGGGCGATCGTAGAATAAGCGAAACGTCCTAGGACTCAAACACGTAGGTACAGTATCAACCCAAATACCCCAAAACCAGTAACCAAAGGAAACTTTTCATCATGGCTAACCTCGAACTAGACGGCGGCATCAAGATTTACCTCCGGGAGATCGGCAAAACGGCTCTGCTCACGCCGGCAGAAGAAGTCCAACTAGCTGACCGCATTAAAAAAGGCGACGCGAAGGCGCGTGCCCACATGATCCAAGCCAACCTTCGCCTCGTGGTGAAGATCGCACAGGATTACGCCAACTACGGCCTCCCACTTCTCGACCTCATCTCCGAGGGCAACATTGGACTAATGAAGGCGGTTGAGCGCTTCGACCCGAACAAGGGTGGCAAGCTCAGCACCTACGCCGCCTGGTGGATCAAGCAGTCGATCAAGCGCGCCCTCGCCAACCAATCGAAGACCATCCGCCTGCCGGTGCACATGGTCGACAAAATCTCCAAGATGCGTCGTGTTGCCATGGTTCTCTCCGAGGAACTCGGTCGCGACCCGACCGATGACGAACTCTCTGAGGAGATCGGCATCGACCGCGGCAAGCTTGCCCAGCTCAAAGCCGCCTCCCTGCGCCCGGCATCCCTCGATGCCCCGATCAGCGAGGAAGACAACACCGAGTTCGGTGAGATCGTCGGCGACGATAGCGCGCAGACGCCTTTCGAACTACTTTCGCACAAGAACATGCACAACCAGCTCGACGGCCTGCTCGACGTGCTGGACGAGCGTGAACGCAAGATCATCGACGCACGCTTCGGCCTCAACGGGCAGAAGCCAAAGACCCTCGAGGAGGTCGGACAAGAGTTCGGCGTCACCCGCGAACGCATCCGTCAGTTGCAGAACATCGCACTCAAGAAGTTGCGCCGCGCCCTGCAGAAGAAAGAGGATCCCGGCCCACGCCCAGCGCGCGGTCTGGTTCCAGACAAGCACCGCGAGGAGCCAGCTCTCGAAGGCTAGACCCGCGAGATACGAATTCAAAACAGACGGCAGGCTCGCAAGAGCCTGCCGTTTTTTTGTGCCCACGATCTTCAGGGAATCGAAAATGCGCAGATAGCCCCCTACCTGAAGCGGAGCCCCTGTGGCTGTCGGAAGAACGACTAGCAAACAGATCAGGGCTAAGCTAGCCAGAGTTTCGACGAACGCCCGTACAGCTCAATAAACCCCACCCACGCTCGGCCAAATTTTGGCGAATTCAGCGACGGGTCGATCCTCCGCCAGGCCCTTAAGCGCACCGACTACCAACGCCCATTTGGCAACGCCACCGCTACCATGGATCACCGAACCTGCGCTCTGCGATCCGCCTCGATCACCCGCTTCAGCCATGCCGGATCCGGCGCAACCGACTCGCCCATGTATCCAAGCCCGTCGGCTGAACGCGAATGCAGAAACTGCCCGATCCGCCGGATCCTCATCAGGCTATTAATCGCAATCAGGCGCCCACTCCGATCTACCAGCGGGCCGCCGCTGTCTCCCGGGCACATCGGAGCATCGTGTTGGATCAAGCGCCAGACTGGCCCCGGGGTCTTTCCCCTAGGCTCCGAAATCAATAGGATCCGCCCAGCCGCATCAGAAGGTCGAGGCGGTCCAACGCTGCCCATCCCCGAATACCCCGTCAAACCGACCGCATCCCCAGCTCCGATGCCCTCCACAGAACGCAATACGAACATCTGCGTCGGTGGGACGGCAGCATGAATAATCGCCAAGTCGAACTTCCTAAAATCGGGACTCTTCCAGACAACTCGCCAGTCAGCCTTGATGACGATTGGATTCCCACTCGCTGCGGAGGCAAACGTAATCAACGCCGCCTTCGCTCCCTCAAGGCAATGTGCGGCTGTCAGAAAATACCCATCTCTCGTGATCGGCACCGCGCAGCCTGAGCTTTTCGATTGCCCCCGCTGTAGCGCCGTAGGATTGCTGAAGGCCAACTTCACCACATCGCCCTCAGCCTCGGTTTCGATCACCAGCCCATCTGCCGGGGCTATCAAGATCCCAGTCTTCCCCTTGACCTCACGCAGCACCAAATCCCTATCAGCCCAGTCACCAAGGCTTGCTACTTTGCTCTCCATCAACACGTCGAGCGAGCGCGAATTAACCCCACAGCCACTCAGCGCCACGACAAGCAACGCACACGTGAAGCCTACCATCGCGCATCTTGGCTTCGCCAATCGAGGCATCCCGGTTACTTCAGAAAACCACGCAGCACGAGGTTGTTCAGGCGACGGGTGACATCGACGACCCCGTCAATGACCGCCTCGCTATAGCTGCGACCATCAGTGGTGTCCAAGCCGTGACCCGGATCCAGGTCGCGCAGACCCTGTAGAGCTGGATCTTCGTGGTGGAACAGCTCGACGAACACATACTCCA
>JBLHKE010000857.1:0-3236 GCA_047619485.1 Verrucomicrobiales bacterium
TGGACTGGATACCAGAAACGTGACCATCCCAGCACTTGGTTTTGTCATCGGTTTTTTGGTGTATTCCAGCGAGTAGCTAATGTTAGACAAGATGGCGTCGCCGTTGATGTCGATGCTGTTTGCATGGTCGATCATATCTTAATCGAGTGCCTATAGGGGGCGGCACAACCTCGTGGCGTCGGCTTCAGCCTGCGTTCGCGACGGCATTCCCGTTCGCACATGGCCATGTGTTTACTCCGACACGCTAGAGCCTCTTCGGGTTCCGCTCACCCACTGGCCATGAGAAAATGGGAGCGTGCTGGTGGTCGCAGGCTGAAGCCTACGCTACGGCGCTTCGCGTTGCTTTCCGCAGAGGTATAGCTAATTAAATTTCCCGGTGGGGGCTTTGCTTAGGGCTTGTCAATAAATAACTCCTACAATCTGCTGGTTAGTTTGGCCATCACCCGCGTTAGCTTCCAACTCAAATAGCCCGCTATCATCGCTGAAATCTGCCTTGGTGCTGGCTAAAATTCCTGCGCATCTTTGTATGACTTATTTCCTGACAACCCCTTAGTTTACTCTGCGTAGCAGCCGCATGATCTCGCGACCCTCACGACCCGGGTAGAATCGCGTCGGCTCCCACTCTTTCAGCAGCTCGAAGCGTTCGCCAAACATCTGATCTAGCTCTTCCAGACTTACGCCGTAGGGTGGTGGTTCTGGCACCTCGTCTTTGTCCCAGGGCGTGAGGAAAAAGATCCCCAGCACATGTCCACCTGGCTTCAGCGCGGTGTGAAATGCTTCGGCGTAGTCCGGGCGCAGGGCTGGTGGCAGTCCCGACAGGCAAGTGTGTTCAAACACGTAATCACAATGGCCGCGCAACTCATCTGGCAGGTCAAATAGATCTCCGTGGACGTAGCTCTCCTGACCGACCTTCGATTGTTTTTTTGCGCCCGAAATCGCGGTGGCGGAAATATCCAGGCCGACGACCTCGGATTCAGCTCTGGCTGCAGCGATGGCCCGGACGTCATGTCCATACCCGCATCCAGGCACCAGAATACGCCCCGCGATCTGATCGGTTTCGAGGTGCTCGACTAGCGGGGGCGCGGGGGCTCCCTTGTCCCATGGGGTAATCCCCTCCTGGTAGTGGTTTTCCCAATCGGTCGGATCTTGTTGGTTTGGCATGTCTTAAAAGCTGGGTCATGTTCGCCCTCAGATGGCGCGCCGCAACCCCAAGGATCAAAACAAATCTCAGTTGCTAGAGAAATTGGTTATCGTGTTGTTGCTGGCTGCCTTGGGCGCGGCGATGTATTTCAATTACCTCTCGGAGCTGGTGCGGTCGACCTCTAGCAAACAGGGGGATTTCGATGTGCTGCGCGGGTCGAAATTTGTCGACCATGGCTCGAACGACGGGGATTCATTTCACATCGCACATGGCGGCAAGGAGTTCGTGTTCCGGCTCTACTACGTCGACTGTCCAGAGAAGAGCGCCCGCCGGTTTCAGAACCGCTTGGCCGACCAGGGGAAGTACTTCGGTGGGATTGCGGAAGAGGAGGTCGTCGAGCTCGGGCTGGAGGCAAAAGATTTTGTCGAAGACCTTCTCAAGCGGAACGAGTTCATCGTCTACACGCGTTGGGAGGAGGTCTATGACAGCGGTCGTTTCTTTGCGCTGATCGAGGTCGGTGATCGGCTGCTGTCAGAGATTCTAATCGAGCGCGGCATGGCGCGGATCTACACCAAAGGCGTCGGCCTGCCGGATGGTGAGAGCTTCAAGCAGCAACGTGAGGATCTGCGGGCACTGGAGTCGACAGCGAAGGCCGCCAAAGTCGGTGGTTGGCGTTAGCCGACATGCCTAGGGAAGCCTGCGCTACGAGGCTGTGGTTTCGGCTAAAGGCATTGGGGCTAGCTGCGGCAACCGCTCCCGCTCAATCACTTGCGGATCATCGTAAAAAAAGATACCGACAGCACGCGACTTCTGATCGTCTCATGGGTTCTATTCACATGAGCAAGCTGATGATCCAAAACAAGTTAGGAGTGAACTTTGTGACAAAACGATTACACATTTATTGCGCGATTGTAATCTTCGGTGCTGTACTGCCAGTGTCCGCCCAAGACGGGGAGAAACCGGGCACACCGAAGACGACGCCATCACCGCTGATGCGTGCGCTGGATGGCAACTCGGATGGCGAACTCGATCAATCCGAGATCGATCTGGCGGTGTCCGCATTGCGCAAGCTCGACAAAAATGGCGATGGGAAAGTGACGCGGTCAGAACTTGGTGGGGGCGATCGCCAAGTCGAGCGGCCTGCCGTGGAACGGATCCGGGCGATGCTGCCGGAGTTCGGAGATATGGACAAGGACGACGACGGCAAGATCAGCAAGGAGGAAGCGCCGGAGCGGATGCGCGATCGCTTCGATCGGATGGATCGCAATGGTGACGGCTTCCTCGACAAACAGGAGCATGAGGGGATCATCCGGTTTCTCCGCCAGCGGATGCAGGACGGCGGCGGACAACAGCGTCGGCCAGCGCGTGATGAAGGTCAGGGCGGAACCGAAAAACCCAAGCGTCCCGCCGCTCGTCCGTAATTTTTGAAAGCGTCCTAGAAACGAAACGATGAAGAAGATCCTCATCCCAGTTCTATCGATCACCTGCATGACCACAGGGCTTGCGCAGGAGAACCAGGCTCCGACGCCCGAGCAGGTCGCGTTCTTCGAGTCGAAGGTTCGGCCGGTGCTCGCAGACTACTGCTACAAGTGCCACTCGTCGGAGGAGAAGGTCAAAGGTGGGCTGACACTCAACACACGGGCTGGCCTACTCCACGGTGGCGACTCGGGGGAGGCGGTGGTCGCTGGTGATCCGGAGGCGAGTCTCATGTGGACCGCGATCACATGGAGCGACAGTGAACTCGAGATGCCTCCGAAGCAGAAGATGCCCGCCGATAAGATCGCCGACATCCGCACGTGGATCGAGATGGGGGCTCCTGATCCGCGGTTCGCAGAGAAGATCATCCTCGACACCGAGATCGACATTGAGAAAGGCAAGCAATTCTGGTCCTTCCAGCCGCCGAAGAAAGTCTCTGCACCGCTGGTGAAGGACAAGTCGTGGCCGAAGTCGAAGGTCGATCATTTCGTATTGGCAAAACTCGAGGCGGCGGGGCTCAAGCCTGCGGCTGAGGCGCGTGCCGACCAGCTGTTGCGACGCCTCTATTTCGATCTGATCGGATTACCCCCGACCCCCGAGGAGATCGCGGCCTACAGTA
>JBLHKE010000858.1:0-3235 GCA_047619485.1 Verrucomicrobiales bacterium
GATAAGGGCCAGGGTAGAAACAGGATCGGGTAAAACCGAAAAAGAGCGAGCCCTCGCCAAAACACAGACTTAACACGTGACCCAGAAAGTGGGAGCGCGATCAAAATGATTTTCCCGACAGCCTCTGTCGCTCTGGTAGAGCCCCGATCGAACTAGTGTCAAACACGAATGGCATGTAGATAAGGGGCACCATCGCCGAATAATGCATTGCACCGCAGAAGCTTTCAAAAGGTAACAGAGACTGCTGATGCCGGAGCGTAGAACGAACGCCTCGTTCGTTCTGGGAAATCACGACCCCGCAGGAAGGGGCCAAAATTTCCCGCCTGCAATCCACGCGAGTAGCAGCCAACAGAAAACGATCACCCCGAACGACGCACTTTGCCTGGGGAGCCTACGAGCGGGAGAGGGTTCGAACTGATGGAACGTTGCGGCTATCGCGCACAGCGACGCTCGCGGATCATCGCTCCGCTCGATCCGAACGAACGGAGGCGTTCGTTCTACCGCGACGACATCGACCGATGCCGAGAGATCCAACAGGCTGGCACTCGGGAGCGTGCCGTTGATTACGTGCCATTCGGATCAGACACTGAAATGGTTCCTCTGCCCGTGCGAAACTTGCGGCGACCTTGCCGGGCGCCACGGGTGACAGTTTCCTGGTGCATTTCCGCACGGAGGCTCGTATTGAAAGCTTGTTGACTGCATCCAATCCAAAAGCTGACAATCCGAACATCGCGTCGGCGATCTGGGCGAGACTTACCCCCTACCGAAAACGGATGGGCGTCTCCCTCGCACTGCTGCTGTTCGCCGTCCCGCTGACAAATTTTCACCCACTGGTCTGGGGGATCGTGGCGGATCACCTGGTCTCGGGCGATCTGACCATGCGCACGCTCGGCTTCTGGTTGATGGTAATGTTCGTCACCTACCTGTTCGGGCTGGTGGCAAATGCCTTGCACTCCTACCTATTGGAAAAGGTCGGCCAAGGATTCGTACGCGATATCCGCAGCTCCATCTTTGCTAAATTCGAGCAACAGTCACCCGCTTACCATCATGAGACCAACACCGGTGAACTGGTCACACGGATCGTCAGCGATGTCGACGCGATGGAACAGTCCGTGCTGCAGGGGCTGACGAAACTGCTTGAAGAATTTGTCACCTTTGTCGTCGTGGCCGGAATGGTCTTGTGGATAAGCCCGCTGGTGGGGGCACTATCGATCCTGCCGTTGGCCTTGTCGTTCGTCTTCATCCGCATCTACAACCGCCGTATCAAGGCGGTCTACGATGGCGTGCGCGAGAGCCTGGGGCACATCGGCTCCTTCGTACAGGATCGCCTGGCGGGGGTCGAGGTGACGCAAATCTTCGGGCGTGGAGCGGCGGAAAACGAGACCTTCGCGTGCAAAGCCGATGCGTTCTATGATGCGAGCGTCCGTGCTAGCCGCATCCGCAACAGTTATTTCCCAGTCGTGTCGCTGTTCGGTTTCGTCAATAACCTGGTGATGCTCGGTGTCGGGGCGTGGCTGATCATGCGTGGTGATGGCGCTTTCACAATTGGGGCGCTGCTCGCCTACCGCGGGTTCTGGTGGCGCCTGCAAAGCCCGATCCGCACCATCGCGCAGACGAGCGATATCCTCCAGCGTGCGCGTGCTTCGGCGGCCCGGGTGTTCCAATTGCTCGATGCGCCGATCGAGATCGAAGACGCTGCCGACGCACGCGACCTTGCCGCACCGGTCCGTGGGGCCATCAGGCTCGACCGGGTCTCATTTGGCTACGTCGCAGAGAAGCCGGTACTGCGGGAACTCTCGCTAGTCGTTGAGCCTGGTGAGTTTGTGGCGATCGCCGGCAGCAGTGGCTCCGGTAAGACGACCTTGCTCAAGCTGATCCCGCGCTTCTACGACGTGGCTGCGGGGCGCTTGATGGTCGATGGGCAGGACGTGCGCGAACTGAGATTGCTTTCTCTGCGGGCGGCGATGGGTGTGGTCGGCCAGGATAGTTACCTTTTCGACGGGACGGTGGGAGAAAACTTGCGTTACGCCCGTCCAGAAGCGGCGCAGTCTGAGGTCGATGCGTGCGCGCGCGCCGCCAATGCGCATGAGTTCATCCTCGATCTCCCCGCGGGCTACGACACGCATGTAGGTCAGCGCGGCGTAAAACTCTCCGGCGGGCAGCGCCAGCGCCTCAGTCTAGCGCGCGCCTTCCTCGCGAACCCAGCGCTGCTTCTGCTCGACGAGCCGACCGCCTCGGTCGAGCCCGAGAGTGAGGCGCTGATCCACGAATCGATCCTGCGTCGCAGAGAGGCCGGCGATGGAACGACGCTGCTGGTAACCCACCGGGTCGAGCTGCTACGGCAAGCTCCGCGGGTGGTGTTCTTGCAAGACGGTCGCCTCGTCGGTGATGGCACGCACCACGAACTGCTCGCGGATTGCCCGGATTACCGCGACGCCTACTTCCAGTGGGAGCAGGAGGAAGACACGGGTACGAAGGGGTTCTGATATTCAACCACGGCAGGTCGATCTTCACACAATCGAAATTGAATATTGCCGAGATGGCGGATCTGCTCCCACACTGCGGCGCGAAATTCGAGATAACTCACCTCATTCACGATCAAAAAATGACACCCGCCGGTAGCAGTAGAAAGTCTTTGGCTATCAGGCTACTCGTCGTTCTGTTTGTGTTGCTCGGACTGGCGACCGCCGCATTTTTCTACTTCGACGGAGCGCGCCGGATCGCGATTGCCTCGGCGCCGGTGAAAACAGCGAAATTCATCGAGGGGGACAAAGCAAAAGCAGCCGCGGAGGAGTTGTTCTGGGAGACCCTCCGGGCTGGCAACTACGCTGGCATCGGCGAGGCGATGACCTTGCTCAAAGCTTCCTACCTTGAGAATCCGAATGACCCAGAGGTGGCGCTGCACATCGCTCTAACGCACCTCTGGAGGGTCGCGGAGAGGTTTCGCCTCGGGGAGGACATGCGCCCATCGGTCACCGATGACATGGTCCTCGCGCGCAAATATTTTGAAGAGGCCAAGCGACTCAATCCAGAAGACCACCGGATCGACGGCTGGCTCGCAGGTGCGATGATGGGCGAGGGGCACATCCACGGCGACCAGCGCCTGACCCGCGAAGGCTATTTCGTCGGTCGACGCGGCGTCGAAAACTATCCTGCTTTCAATCTGTTCTCGCTGAGTTTTGTCATGGCCAACCAGCCGCACGACAGCCCGCGCTTCGCCGAGGCGGTGGAGGGT
>JBLHKE010000859.1:0-3234 GCA_047619485.1 Verrucomicrobiales bacterium
GATCTGATCGGCCATCAAGGTCACCTTGGCCGGCTCAGTCGAGAAGTTGATCTTGTCCTTCACCGCGAAGTACGCCCAGACCGCGAGAGCGACGAAGATGATCAGGATGACGCCGACGATGATGGCAGCGATCGCGCAACCGCTCATGCCTTTCTTCTGAGGAGCAGGAACGGCAGGAGGAATCTGGGGTGGGTAGTCGGGCATGGCAGTCGGAGTTCGTGGAATTTCGCTTTCTACAACCCTCAGCCAATGACGGTGGTCTTGTAAAGAAAAGGTCCATTAAAAACGCCGGATGCGTGTTGTGATGACGACCATGGCAATATAGGCTGAAAATTCCCTCATGGAATCTTGGAAAAAAAAATGCCTCTGGATCCTCGCAGCAACGGTCGCGATCCTGAACCCATCGCCCCTGCGAGCGAACGAGATCATCATCCCCTTCGGCTCTGTGTGGCATTTTCTCGACGATGGCAGTGACCAAGGGACGGATTGGAGACAATCTGGTTTTGACGACCACCAGTGGGAATCTGGCCCGGCACAACTCGGCTACGGCGAGGGCGACGAGGCGACCCGGATCAGCTTTGGGGACAACGGCAGCAACAAGTACCCGACCACCTACTATCGGCGCGCCTTCACCATCGCGGATCTGGATACGATCCCGGGTCTGAGGATCGACCTGCTGCGCGATGACGGCGCGATCGTCTACATCAATGGCGCCGAGGTGCACCGCTCGAACATGCCCGGCGGCGAGATCACCTACCTAGACTATGCGACCCGCGCCCTGCTCGGCAACGAGGAGAGGCAGCTCGATGTCATCACCGTGCAACCATCGTTCCTGAATCAGGGCGAAAATGTGATCGCGGTGGAGGTTCACCAGGACGCCCCGGGGTCTTCGGACATGAGCTTTGACCTCGAGGCCTCCGATGCCATTTTTCCAGCACCGCCGGTGCTCGAGCAGGCTCGCCTGACGGTCTTCGCCAACGGCGTCACCTCGCTCGACCTCCGCGCGGTCGATTGCGATGACCCTGACGCCGATCTGCGGTTCGATTTCAGCCAGGTTAGCTCGGGGAGATTCGAACTAACCTCATCCCCGGGTGTCGCCATCGCGAGCGCCACGCAGGCACAGGTTGTCGCTGGGCAAATCAGCTTCGTCGCAATCGAGCAGAGCTTTGCCAATGAGACCATCGCGGGCCTGCTGACGGATCCCGTCCGACACAACGAGATCTCGGGCATCGTCGCCTCCTTGAGAAATCCTGGGGTGATCTGGGCGAACGAGGACAGCGACAACCCGGCGACCTTGATCGCTCTCGGCACCGATGCCAGCGACCGCGGCGAGTGGTCGCTCGATCTCTCGATCAACACCGACTGGGAGGACATAGCTGCCGCCGAAATCGATGGCCAGGCCTTGCTCTACATCGGTGATTTCGGCGACAACGGAGCGGCGCGCCCATCGCTGCAGATCCTGCGGGTAGTGGAACCACTCCTTAAAGGCAACACGGGAGGCACGATCCCGCAGGAAGATATCGAGCTGATCGAGATCCTCTATCCCGAGATCCCGGCTGGGGATAGAGGTGGCGCGGCGCGTGATGCAGAATCGATGATCGTCGATCCGCACAGTGGAGATATCTACATCCTGACAAAACGCGAGCTGGTCGGCCGCCTGTTCCGCCTCGCGCATCAGGCTAGCTACGTCGGCACACAGACCTTGGAATACCTCGGCGATCTCAACGCCATCACCAATGACCGGCGCTACGGGTTCTCGACCAGTTCGACTGCGGCTGACATCTCCCCGGACGGGCTGGAAGTCATCGTGCGCAACTATGATTCCATCCAGCGTTTTACGCGCCCAAACCTGGGCACACCGATCGCCACCATGCTTACCGGGAGCGAGATCGAAGCGCTCCCCTTCGTCGGATTCGGGAAAGAACCGATTGGCGAAGCGATCTGTTTTTCCGCGGACGGTGACGGGTATTACACCGTAGGCGAAAAACCGAACGCCTCGATCGAGCTACCGCTCTACTACTACCCCCGCCTCCCTCCTGACGCAGCGCCGCGATTTTCGGTAACAGTCAGCGACGGTGATCTTAGCGACGGCCCCCACGAGGCGCTCATCATCTTGGCCGACAGTCCAAAAGATGCGTGGCGGCAATCGCACTTTGCACCTGAAGAACTCGGGAACCCAGATCTCGAGAGTTCCCTCTGGGGAGATCTTGCCGATCCGGATAGTGATGGCGGATCCAACCTCGTCGAGTACGCGCTAGGCACCGATCCCCGCCGCGCGGATACGGCCGACAACCCACGCGTCACCGCTGCGCCAGGATCACTAACATTGCTCTATGAAATGGACACGGCCAAGACGGACATCAGCCTGCAGCCACAGCTCAGCTCCGACCTGCGCAGCTGGGCGGATGTCACCAGCCAGCTGGTCTCAATTTCGAGAGGGATCGAGGCGCGTAGCGCCACAACAGAGTCCAGCGGTTCCAACCCGATCTACTTCCGATTGGAAATTTCTTCAAACTAGCGCTTCTGCAACACCGCCGGCGCACTCACATTGCCATAACGATTCCCGGCCGTGACAGCGATCACCTCTGGCGCGCTGCCATTGCGGCCGACGCTGAATTTCATCCCGCGCTTGCGCGAGTCGACGATTTTCGCCGCCGCCCACTTGCCGTTGTAGCGTGTCTGCACCACCCAATGGGTTGGCGTGCTACCATCGCCGGGTTTCCAATCGAGAAACAGGCCGGTGCCATCGGTGCGCGCCGACAATCTCGGGCGGCCAGGACGCGCCGTGGACGACCACGGGATCGCCGGCACGAGCGCACCCTCCTGATAGTAGCTCTTCTCCAAGAGGTTGGCGAGACCGCGCTTGTTCTGCGCCACCGGCTTCCAGCTCCAGTGGATGTGGCCGGCACTCTTTCGGCCGCTCCCGCGCAGGATCTCGATCTGTCTCCCCTGCTCGCTGGCGGCGCGTTTCACGCCGACCCGGTCAGATGCGATGCCGGGCCAGACGTGGCGACCACGCGTGTTCTGTTGATCCCACCAGCTGACGAGCGATGAGAAACTCTGGTCGCCCTTGATCGGCCAGTAGAGCTGCGGTGAAAAGTAGTCGCACCAGCCGTTGCGCAACCAGCTGCGAGAATCGCCAAAGATCATGCTGTAGGAATCGAGGTGCGCCTTGACGTTGCTCGGGTGGCCAGGACGCCAGATGCCGAACGGGCTGATGCCAAATTTCACCCA
>JBLHKE010000860.1:0-3220 GCA_047619485.1 Verrucomicrobiales bacterium
TAGCTTCCAACTCAAATAGCCCGCTATAATCGCTGAAATCTGCCTTGGTGCTGGCTAAAATTCCTGCGCATCTTTGTATGACTTATTTCCTGACAACCCCTTAGGCCGCTAAGCCCTTAAAAATTCGCGTTGCCCGGTGTGCGCGGGAAGGGGATGACGTCGCGGATGTTGGCGATGCCCGTGACGAACATGATCATTCGTTCGAAGCCTAGTCCGAATCCAGCATGTGGCACTGTGCCGTAGCGACGCAGGTCGGTGTACCAATCGTAATGCTCGGGGTCGATGTCGTGGGACTTGAGGTTCTCGAGCAGGACGTCGAGTCGCTCTTCGCGCTGGCTACCGCCGACGATCTCGCCGATGCCGGGGACGAGCAGATCCATGGCGGTGACGGTTTTGCCGTCGTCGTTGACACGCATGTAGAATGGCTTGATCGACTTGGGGTAGTTGTAGACGGTGACTGGGCATTTGAAATGCTCCTCCGTTAGAAAGCGCTCGTGTTCGGTCTGCAGGTTGATGCCCCACTCGGGTGCGAAATCGAATTTCTTGCCGGAGGCAGCGAGGATGTCGATCGCCTCGGTGTAGCTGACGCGCTTGAATGGTGTGCTTGCGACTGCATTGAGTCGTTCGAGCAGGGTCTTGTCGACGAATTTATTGAACAGCTCCAAGTCTTCCTCGCAGTGTTCGAGTGCATCTTTGACGAGGTATTGAATCATCTCCTCTGCTAGATCCATGTCTCCCTCGAGGTCGCAGAAGGCGATCTCGGGTTCGACCATCCAGAACTCATTCGCGTGACGGGTGGTGTTGGAGTTCTCCGCGCGGAAGGTCGGTCCGAAGGTGTAGATGTTGGAGAGCGCGCAGGCGAAGGTTTCACCTTCGAGTTGCCCGCTGACGGTGAGGTAGGTTTTGGTGCCGAAGAAGTCCTTCTTACCCTCGGGGTCGGCGGCCATCGCGGCGGCGTCCTGGGTGGTGACATGGAACATCTCGCCCGCCCCCTCGCAGTCGCTGGCGGTGATGATCGGTGTGTGCACGTAGACGAACTCGCGCTCTTGGAAAAAGTTGTGGATCGCGTAGGCGAGCCGGCTGCGTGTGCGGAAGGCGGCGCCGGAGAGGTTCGAGCGTGGTCGCAGGTGGGCGATTGAGCGCATGAACTCTGGCGTGTGGCCTTTTTTCTGCAGCGGGAAGGTTTCGTCTGAGCCGCCAACCAAGATCAGTTCCGTGGCAAGGATCTCCATGGACTGTCCCTTTCCCTGGGACTCGACCAGTTTTCCGGTGATCTCGACGGAGGCGCCGGTGGAGGCCTTGTGGATGTCGTCCCAGCCGGGGATCCCCTCGTCGACGATGGCCTGGATGTTGGCCAAACAGGAGCCGTCGTTGACTGCGAGGAATGAGAACTTTTTCGAGTCGCGCCGCGTCCGAACCCAGCCTTGGATGCGGATTAAGTCGGTCGGGGCGGCGGCCAGGGCGTGTTTGATGAGGGTGCGTTTAGGCATGGTTTTCGGATACCAATCATGCCATGGGATTCCGTGGCGGCAAGCCTTTCACTCGAACTGATGGTCGTAGTCGATGATGCCGTACCAATAAGCAATTACTAGGCATGTGAGCAGCAGGAGACAAGCGTGCAGGTCGGGGCCCTCCCCGATAACGCGTAGCTGAAGTGGTGTGGCGAGAAGGAGGGCTGCGATGACGCCGCCCCATTTTGCGTAGGGAATCCGGATCCAGAGTAGTGGCGCGGTGCAGATACCGATGATCGACATCGCTAGCCAGAGCGTCTGGGTGATCCCGGAGTAGTTTCCAAGCCTGATGAGTGTCACTGCACTTCCTACTGCGAGCAAGATTGCCATGTGGTCGGCATCGCGGGCGTCGCGACTCGGGATGTGGAGGAAGGGAATCACCGCACCATTCTGTCACAGGTCTAGGACTCCGCAAGGTGTGCCATACTTGGATGTATTGTTGGCGGTGATGATGAGCGCACTCTGCACGCTCGAATGCTAGTGTGGTCAGAGCTGGATTGAACTAGAACAGACGCCGATCGTGATGCTTTCGGGACATGGTTTGCCCTGAAGCAAGAACCCGCTAGCCGTCGCAATGCCGCGCTGGTGGAAGTCGTGACGAAATTGGCGGGGATGGATCCCGCGCACGCCCACCGGGTGGTCGATGAACTCCCGCCGAGTGGCATGCGTGATGAGCTGCGGAAAAAAAATTCTACTGGCAGCGTTGGCGGAGGGGAAGAACGTCGTTTTTGAGCAGGTGTTGAAGACTTGTGTGCACGCTCCTGCCTCGAGTTTCGACACGCTCTCAGAACGTGTGGCCTCGCGGTGGGTTCAGAGTGAGCCGGAGCAGGCCTAGACCTGGATCCGCGATCAGCAACCTGGACCTCGGCGCTCAGTGCCCTGCTCAAACCAGAATCAAAGACCGCGCCAGTAAGCGTGACGGTTCGCGCACGCATCGATGCGGTGGGTCAGGAGCAAAGTCCGGCCAAGCACATGGCGATGGTCACGTCCTAGGACTCTGTAACCGATCCGGATGAGATCCTCGATCTGCTGAATCACACTCATCTGCTGCCGGGGAATCTCTCGGAGCAGTGTGCCCAGGCGGTGCTCCTCAACAATTTGCTGAGGGTCGATCCAGCAGCCGCGATCCACTGGTGCAACACCCACATGCCGAGGCTGCGACCTGCCTTGTGCCAGACTCTTGCCGACGAGGATCTCGATTCTGCGAGCGCTCGAGACATGGGACTCCGGACTTGCTTACCATCTGGTCGGCCCTGTTCTTGCCGGCTTGGCCGATCGGGATCTCGATGAAGCCTATGCCTTTCTACTGCAGCTTAAGACTGCGCGGCCAAACTCCTTTTATTCTGGAGCGCTTCTCGAAGTTGCTAAGCGAGATCCGCAGGCAATGCTGGTCGAGTCCGAGAAGGCCGGTAGTAAGAGGTCGGCCTCCCGGCAAGCGGCAGCCAATGCGATGGCTGAAATCGATCCGCGTTCGGCGATCGAGTGGCTAGCCCAGCAAGAGGACGGTGCTCAGCTTGCGCGTTACGCGACCGCCAAACTGGAACCGGAACACTGGGAGCTGGCGCTGGACTTGTTCTCCGGACAGAGGAGCCTCTGGGTATACGGCTGGGCGTCTGAACATCCGCTGGAACTACTCGAGGTAGCAATGACTGAGCTGGGGGCGCGATTTTTGACTGATGGCATGGGACAGCATGCGGCGTCTCGCGTGG
>JBLHKE010000861.1:0-3212 GCA_047619485.1 Verrucomicrobiales bacterium
TCTTGAACAGCCGCTCGATGTAGCGAGGCGCGGCCTCACGGAAATCGATCGCCCGCTCGAGCTTGCCAGCTTTTAAGTGTGCCGCTAATGCCATCAGCCCCCGTGGGAGCACGACGAACAGGCCGACAGTGATCGCGAAGAGGTGGATCCAGACGGCGGCGGGAGCGCCCTCGTCTCCGGCAGTCAGCTCCATCGTCCGGATCTCATCGATTCCCGGCACCGCTAGACCAGAGACAAGCGACGCTGGGGTAAACAGGTTCGAGAATAGCTGGTGAACCCCCTCGGCCGATAGGAAGGTACTTTCCCAGGCAGCCAGGTACTGGTAGGCGAGCCCGTTCCAGTACATCCCAGCGATCACGCCAAGACTCAGTGCTGCCGCCCCCAAGTGGAGGCAGCCACGCGAATGAGTGACTCGGATATTCGCGGTCAAGGCATACCATCCCCCGACAAATTTCGACAGACCAGCCGCCAGGTGCTGATCCCCACCGGCATCAAGCTGCCGTATCCCACGTGCCGCGAGCCGTTTCACCACCCCTGCCAACATTCCGGTCGCTGGTTCAGATTTCTTTCGCAAAAACAATCCTAGCAAAGCTGCAAAATAGATCACCAAGTTCCAGGCGAGCACTCCAAATAGAGGGAATGCCAACACATTGATGCGACGCTCTGGTCCGAGTTGTTTGGTCGCGAGTCCGACGAGAAATGCAATCACCACGATGGCGAATTTCAGCCACGAATGAGAAGCGGTCGCCGTCATCGCGGCACCGACCTGGCGCGGATGCTGGTCAGCCAGCTGATCGTACAAATGCTGGGAGCGGGCCACGAGAACCTCCTCCTCCGGACCGCTTTTCCCTGCCAGCGAACGCTGGTCGAGCGGGATGATACCTCCATCGCGATCCGCCTCCTCCACGGCCTTTACCAAGAGGAACTTTTTCGTATCGTCGAGATCCATCACTCAGTCCGAGTCTCCAGCCCCCAAGAGCGCGAGCAAGACGAGCACGCCAAACACCACGACGCCTACTTTTACGAGAAAAAACAGGAACCCGAACACAAAGGACATCAGCAGTCCGATCACGAGCCCGCCCGCAGCGCCCGCAGCGATCGAGCCCCCAACACTGCCATCGCCTTTACGGCCGCCGAGAGAACCTGCTGCGACCCAGCCACAGACGGCGCCGATGAGGATGAAGAATAGGAGACTCATGTGTTGCAGGGAAACTTACTCGTCTCCGAGAAAAAGCAAAGCGGGATTGGCCAACCCGACTACTCGTCGCTGAGCATCGCCTTCATCTGGGCGAAATAGTCCGCGGCCTGATCTTCCTCGACGGGCGCACAGGCGATCTCGTCGTAGCTCATCTCTTCCAGATATTTCTTGTCCAACTCGGGGATGAACGAGCTCGGGACACAGGGCGTCACCGTGCCGTATTTTTTCCGCTTGATGCAATAGCTCATCATCAGGCGTTCCTTCGCCCGGGTGATACCGACGTAGAGCAGACGCCGCTCCTCATCGCGTGTCCCCTCCTCGATCGAACGTTTGTGGGGCAAGATGCCGTCCTCGAGACCAACAAGATACACCAGCGGGTACTCGAGCCCCTTCGCCGCGTGCAAGGTGATCAGTGTCACTCCCGATTTTTTATCGAGGTCATCCTGTTCGCGCTGTTGGGAGAGCGCGACATTGTCCAAGAAGTTACGCAGGCTGCGCTTCTTCTTCCGCTTCGATTGGAAATAGCGCATGTTGCCGATGAGTTCGTGAACATTCTCGCGGCGCATGTCGGCCTCCTTGTCGGTCTTGCAGCCTCGCTTGAGGTAATCGATGAAATCCATCTCCTCGAGGAGCTTCTCGAACACAGTCGGGAAGTCTGCCGTATCACCGGTCATCGAATCGATGTAGCGCTCGAGCAGATCGGTGAACTCCTCGACCTTCGCCCGCCCGCGCTTCGTCAGCTTGACGAGAAAATCGTCGTCGTTCATCATCGAATAGATGCTGCGTTCTTGCTCGCCGCCCTCATCGGTCACGCGCACGATGGTTGTATCTCCGATGCCACGCGGTGGGTTGTTGATGATACGCAGCATGTTGACGTCATCATCTTGGTTGACGATCACCGCCAGGTAAGACATCAGGTCCTTGACCTCTTTGCGGTCGTAGAAACTCTGACCGCCGATCATGCGGTATGGGATATCATTCTCGCGCAGTTCCGTTTCGAACACCCGGGTCTGTGCATTGGTGCGGAACAAGATGGCAAAATCATCCCAGCTACGTTTCTCGCCCATGCGGATCTCTTTGATCTCTTCGACGATTAGTTCAGCCTCCTCCTTCTCGCCCGGCATCCCCACCAGGCGCACGGGGTCACGCCCGGGCGCGTCGCTCCAAAGGCTCTTCTCGCGGCGCTGGATATTGTGGCGGATCAGGCTGTTGGCAGTGTGCAAGATCGGCGTCGTCGAGCGGTAGTTCTGCTCCATCTTGACCACGTGTGGGTTGGGAAAGAAACGCTCGAAGTCGAGGATGTTGGAAATTTCCGCACCGCGCCATCCGTAGATCGACTGGTCATCGTCGCCGACGACACAGACGTTCATCTTCTTGTCGACTAGGTTGCGCAAAAGTTCCATCTGCAGCCGGTTGGTGTCTTGGAACTCGTCCACCATGATGTAGCGGAACTTGTGCTGCCAGGAGAGGCGGATGTCTTCGTTCTCACGCAGCGCCTGTTCGGCCAAGATCAGCAGATCGTCAAAATCGACCGCGTTGTGCATCTTCAGCTCGTGCTGGTACATCCGGTAGACCGGGGCGATCGGCTCCTGGCTATCCATCGGGACCTCCTTGCCGGAACTCTTGATCTTGCTGATGAGCGACACCGCAACAAACGGGTCCATCGGACTGCCTCCGTCGCCGGCCACCGCAGCGATCGATGGCTTGGCGAGGATCTTGCGGATCAGCCCCATCTGATCGCTGCCCGTGTAGATGCTAAAATTCTTCCGGTAGCCGAGACGCACGATGCTGGTGCGGAGAATCTTGACGCAGAGCGAGTGGAAGGTCGATACCGTGACGAGTTCGGCGTGGACTTTCTTGACCACCCCAGCGACGCGTTCGCGCATCTCCGTCGCCGCCTTGTTGGTGAAAGTCACCGCGAGGATCGAGTCTGGCTTAATGCCCTCATCGATCATGTGAGCGATGCGCGAGGTCACCACGCGAGTCTTCCCCGTCCCCGCACCGGCGAGGATCA
>JBLHKE010000862.1:0-3204 GCA_047619485.1 Verrucomicrobiales bacterium
AATTCGCCCAAATCCACCCTCCGCTTTGGCGAATATTCCAATATACTCCTGCATCGGACGGCGGATTATGACTGAATTCTAAAACGTTTTGCTCGAAATCATCTAAGTCCGACAGACTCCTAGGAACAACGAATTCACTTCCCCTCGACGCGGTAAACATGCGTCTTAGTCCTCAAAAAAAATGACTTCCCAGCAACCGCCGGCGAAGCCATGAACCCCGATTCGAAATGATTCGTCGCCAGCAGCTCGAACTCATCCCCCACCGCGATCGCATAAGCGTCCCCCATCTCGCTGAAGAAATAGATTCGCCCATCGGCTGCCAGCACTGACGCCGAGAAATGCCCGCGCAATCGATCACTCCAGATCTCGCTGCCATCGTCCACATTCAGGCAGGTCAAAATGCCCTCATCATTCACCATATAGATTCTCCTATCCAGAACCACCGGCGACGAGCGCTTCGGCACACGCTTGAACACGTCCCACTCCACGTGCGACTCGGTCACATCGCCCGACATCTTGCCGTCGAGACGCACGCCGAGGAGGTGGGGTTTGCCAAAGCCAGTATTGATGAACGCCATCCCGTCCTCGACGATCACCCGTGAGGCGTTCGAGTAGCCAGCGTAGGTCAAGAACCACAGTTCCTCCCCGGTCGCTGGGTCATAGGCGAAACACGCCGTCGCCCCCGGACTGATCATCTGCACCTTGCCATCCACCGTGACGAAGGTCGGCGTCGTGTAGGCCTTGCGGCGATCCCCGTCCGCCACCACGGATCCATCCGCTTTGAAATCGGTCCACTTGGTGGCGCGATCTGTCTTCCAAACATTTTTGCCGCTCTTCTTGTCCAGCGCCACCAGATACTGCACATCTGCGCCATCCATCGTCAGAATCAGGAGATCCTTGAATAGCACGGGCGACGACCCCGGACCGCGCAGGTGCTGACACGGAAGATCGCGACGCTCCCAGAGCGTCTTGCCAGTCGCGGTGTCGAGGCAGGCCGTCCCGTAGCTCCCGAAATGGATGAAGACCCGACCCTCCTCGATCACCGGAGATGGCGACCCATAGCCGTTCACGTTGTTGCCCAAAGGTTCCGGCGTGTCGTTTTCAAACAAAAACCGGTCGAAGAGAATTTTGCCAGTTTCTCGATCGAGGCAGACCACCGACATCGTTTTCCCATCCTCCGTCGCATTGGTCATCCAGACCTGCTTCCCCCAGACCACCGGCGAAGACCAGGCACGCCCTTTCACCTCGGTCTTCCAGACGACGTTTTTCTCCTCCGACCACTCCAGCGGCAGTCCAACTTTCTCATCGAGCACCCCATCACCATCCGGGCCACGGAAATCCGCCCAGTTTTCGATCGGGTAGGCCGCAGAGGTCAAAACGGCCGAGAGGAGAAGGATTCGCAAAAGCATTCTAGATCCAACTCCGTCCAGCCCTGCGCATCAAGCCAATAATTCGCCCCTCATCGCCCCAAGCGTCGACGCACTCGCCATTCTAGGCGATCCAACACCCCTGGCGTGACGAAAGCGACGTAGGTCATCCACATGGTCAGCGAAAAAAGAAACAGATTTTTCGCCACCACAACAATCATCAAATGAAACGAAAAACCGATGATAAAGCCTACTTTTCGTGTCTTCGGAATCATCAGTAGCACCGGGATCGCCAGTTCGATCAACATCGTTAAATACGTCACTGGGATTAGAAAATCATGCCATCCCGCGATCTTCGAACTCGGCCATCGCGCAAACATCGACATCAAGAAATAGGACAAAAATTCGCCGTCTTGCCAGTATTTGTCACACAGTTTGAACCAGGTTGCCTGCCAGTAAATCACCAGCACCTGGAGCCGCATCAAGCTGATCCCATAGTTCGACACCATCGCCGGAATCGCTCTCCAGCACCCCAGTCGCCAACAGTTTCCTAACGGTGACACCATTACCAGAAACGAATACGCACGCAGCACGTGATCCCATCCCGCGGTGCCCGGCACCGCGCGGTAGGTGAACGAGATGTGCCACACGAACACCACGATCGCAGCGACCCGCGGCGAGACCCCCAGCCCTAGGCACACCAGCGCTGCCGCAGCGATCAAGAAACAGATCGACACACCCAAACTCGAATCAACCACGCTGAAAACCGATAACGAGGTGTGCCAACCAAGGTCCCTCACCATGTCGGGAGAAATCATTCCACCAGCCGTGAAAAACGCCTCACGATAACCCCACAGGTGGATCAGGTTCGCAAGCGCCACGATCGAGAAAACAATCCGGAAAACCGCATAAGCACGCTCGTCCACCTCCCCGATCCACGGGTTCTTGAACAGGCGATCACGCAGTGGCACGTAGTCGTCATCGAAATCGTCTTGGACAGTGCTCATTCTTCCCCTTCGACCATGAACGGCCCAAACGACTGTGATTTGAGCAAACTCATCTCGCCATCCTCCTCGATCCTTTTCAACAGGCGGATGTAGTGAGTGTCGACGCGCAACTCGAACGAGCTAGGCGAACTCAGATCCGGCGAACTAGAAATCGCCTTACCTAGCGCGTCTATAAAATGCCCCTTGTATGGATTCTCCGGCGAGATCAGGCGATCGACGAGCCGTTCATAGCGGATGCGCTTATCCAGATCGAACCGCTCCAACCCTGGCAACACCGGCCCCTTCGTCACGACAGCGCCAGACCCATCAACGATTGCCAACGTCACCTCGCGCCTGTCGACACGGGGAATCGTCTGGAACATGCGCCAGTTCTGCTCCGTTCCTGTCACTTGCCGGTACGGCGCCAGCACCGAGTTCACCGCCCAGTCGTGCGGCAACATCCCCAGCAACAAACTCGCACAGTGGAACACCCCGAACCCGACCACGAGAAGCGCAACGAGCTTGCCATTGCCAGTTCGCTTTCGTTCCCCCTCCCGGCCGCGCCCTTCCGCTTCAGCACTCATGGTGATGCGCTCGGAACCATCTGATTAACAGCCTTCTCATTGATTTCCGTCAAGATGGGTCATTTGCCCCGAAAAGAAAAGTCCCAAGCGAACTCGAATCGCGATTGGCAGCCCGACGTCATCGAGGCCAGACTAAGGGCTTGTCAGGAAATAACTTGGACATATCTGATTGTCCTTGAACCTCCCACCTGCGTTGGCGTTTCCTCCGAGTAGTTCACTACACAAAGCAAACTCCGCCTTGGTGGGCGGATCAATGACTGCCCATCT
>JBLHKE010000863.1:0-3194 GCA_047619485.1 Verrucomicrobiales bacterium
CCCCTTAGAGGATTCGAGCAAAACGTTTTAGAATTCCGATCCAGATCCGTTTGCTGGGGAGGATTTAAATGGATTTAATGACGATTCAGCGGGCGGATCTGGGCGAATTCTAAAATGATTCCTGCCGGAGCGGGTAAGTCCGACAGGCTCCTAGGGCTCGAAAATTCTGAAGCGCCCTTGCCAACCAAGTTTCTTGTCGACGCTAGAAGGAAATTGCCAATGCTCCGCGTCGACGAATTTGAGGATTACTGGACAACGCTGCGCCTGCATTGCAACCGCCACGGGCACATCGAGGTAGCGCAACACGTTGAGATAAACTGGTGCTCCACGACGATGTGAGCGTTGCAAACGGCTCAGTTCCAACGAGGCGATCCCCTCTTCGAACAACGAGGCATACAGCACATTGCCCGCCATTACGCCATCCGCTTCGATCTCGAGCCGTAGTCCTTTGGTCGCCTCGATCGCTCGAACCGCCGCGATCGCGCGCCGGATGTCCCACACGCGCATCCCGTCCAGCGTCTGCCCGAGCAGCATGAAACGCCGGCGGATATGAACCCGCTCGCGCGCGTCCTCAGTCCACGCCGTCGGACCGACTCCACGTGGTGCAAACAGCGCAACTGCGGATCCAGACTCGGCGTAGGCTCGCAAACCTTTGAACTTGTCGGCGCTCAGTTTCTGCCACTCGTCCCGGTCCACTGGCAGCAAGGTGAGCGACGGATGTTCGCTTTCAAAGTCAGTCGGAATCGCCACCACAAGCGGGAGCCGGAACGGCACCTGGCTATCAAATTCATACCTCACCAGTTCGACTGTCCCGTCAAAGACTTCGCGACCAATCTCTTTCAATCGCAAGTCACCGCCCTCATCCGGCCAGCCGCGAAAACACTTCTCGCGCAGGTGCGTCATCCACGCATCCCGACTCTCGCCCCACGCCGCGGCATCTGCAGGCAACTCCGGAACGGGCGCAACTCTGACAAACGACTCGTCGATCTTTGTCACGATCTCGTCCTGCGGGATCGCATCCAACGCACGCATCGTCGTACGATCGAGCGCCTTTGGCGCGACCGTATCGATCTCGTCGCCCGGTGCGCGTCCCTTGAGGTGGCGCTCGAACCAATGGAAAGCCTCGGTGCGCAATGGCTGCGTGTCCTTGTGCGGCCCCTCGGAAATCGCCAGGCCGATGTTGTTCTCGGCACCGAGCAATTTGTAGATCCTGCGAGTCTTCGTGTAGACGTCGACGACGCCATCCAGTGGGAAAATGTTGTCCTTGTCCGTGTTGGCGATCAGCAAAGGTCGAGGTGCGACCAGAGCGGCAATCGCCGGAAAATCCCAGCGGTAGGTGTTGACGTGAAACATGCAATCGCAGTGCCCCTCGACCGTCCCATCGACGACGTGATTGTGCAGGCTAGCGATCCCGGCAACCGGAACCGCAACTTTGACCCGCTCATCCAACGCGGAGATCCACCAGCTATAAGCCCCGCCGCCCGATCGCCCAGTGATCCCAATCCGATCCTGGTCCACCTCCGTCCTCGTCGCCATGTAGTCGAGCGCCCGCATTCCATTCCACGCCTCCACTCCCGCAGAGGAGTAGCCGCGCGCGTTCCACCACCAACGCCCTTCCCGGTAAGTCCCGTGGTGGATGCCCTCGATCTCGCCGAGCTGGATGGTGTCGATCATCAGGCAGGCGTAGCCGTTCTTTGCGAACCACAGACCATGGTGGTGGTAGGCGGTCTTGTTACCGAAACTGATCCCGGCTTCTTTCTGCGGCGAGTGCCCACATACATAGAGGATCGCCGGCAGAGGTTGATTGCCCTCGGCGGCTGGCCGGTAGAAATTCCCGGTGACGTACAGTCCCGGCATCGATTCGAAGACAACGTTTTCGATCACGACACCTTCGTGCCGCTGTGACCCCGTCACCTTCGAATTGAGGGGCGTGCGTTTGGGGAGCGGGTGCAGGCCGAGCATCTCGAAGAGCCGGGTGCGGTACTGCTCGCGCGCCTGTTGCCAATCGGCGGCCGTATCGATCTCGACGAGACACCCTTGCGTGAGCTCTTTGGTCTGCAAAGCGAAGTAATCTGAGAGCAGTCGATCTCCGTGCTTCGGCTCTGTAGGGATTCCAGCATAATTTTGCGCGACCGATTCGAAACACGCGAGACCCATCAGACCAATGATGACAAAAATCCATTTCATGTGCCGATCCTATTCTCAAACTCCGGACGAACCAAGAAAGTTCGAGCTCCCAGCGCAGATCGAGACACCCAGATCGGCGACCGCTTTCAGTGTGAAAAAAAGCGCTCTCCCGTGGGGTTCCAAAACGCGGACGACGTTCCGGCCGCCCACCTGTAATGGCAACCTTACCGTCCGCCTCCATCGGCTGACGAAGCGGGGAGCTTCTATTTCTTCGATGCCGTGTCGAAATAAATTTTCTTGAGAACGGCCATGGTCTGGACCATCTCGTCTTCAGAGAGAGGGCGCTCGTACATCAACACCCTGGCAAGTTCACCGTGGAACGATTCCTTGCCTGGATGCTGCCAGGCGTCACGTTCTGTTCCGATCGCCATTACAGAAGGGGTGGCCTTCGGGTTCACGGGGAACTCGACCGAGCCGAACGCCGTGGCGTCATCAACAAATATTTCTGTCACGACAGTACCAATACCAGAAGCCAGTCGCCCTGCGACGATGTAATACTTATCCTCCTCAAACCGGGGACCCATAAGCTTTGGATTATTTGCATCGTAGCGGCCGAAACTCACGCCATTTCGCTGGCCGGTCCAAAGATCATTGTCATCCTCAAAACCGGCCCAGAACCCTGCACAATTCGGGCCTTTACCACAACCGAGGTTTCCGAAGAACACACTCACATCTTTGAGTCTCGATTTCCCGACCAGTTCGCCTGTCTGAGCGTAGGCACTCATGACCGTGAACCAAGTATATCCGCTGCCAGTGGTAAGGTGGTCAAAAGCGTTCTCGTTCATGTTTATCAGTTCGTCTTCCCGGAAGATCAGACTGTTGTGCCCGCCAAGCTCTGCGACGTTTTTCTTCAGGGTGGGGCGTCCTGATCCCGGAATTTTACGGCCCTTGTCGTACTTGGCGAAATCCTGGGCTGCGAATCCGGCTACCTGGTTTTTCCAATTGGTGACCATGTTGCCGTCCTCGAGGGTCACCGCCTCATCTGCGTCAAGGTCAAGGATCAGCCC
>JBLHKE010000864.1:0-3191 GCA_047619485.1 Verrucomicrobiales bacterium
AAAATTCCCGCTGGCGAGGCGATAAACGCTAAGCTATTTGGTGATAGTGGGCGCTTTAGCAACGAAGACAGCGGGGATTTTATCAAGCTCCAGCCCGCATGAGGTTTTCGGAGGTGCCCTTCAGCTTTAACTCCCCAGAGCCCAAGCTCTTTGTCACCACGACAATAATTCCTCGCCCCCCCCCACCAAACCCGCTATCTATCGCGGCATGAAGCAATTCATCCCACTCCTTCTCCTGCTGACGATCTCCCCGGCTAAGGCGGCCGACTCCAGCCACCCCCTCGCCAACTCGCGCCCCAACATCGTCTTCATGCTCGCGGACGACATGGGTTGGAACCAGCCCGGTTTCAACGGTGGGAAGAAAGAACTCACGCCAAACATCGACAAGCTCGCCGCCGACAGCCTCAAGCTCACACAATTCTACACCCACAGCGTCTGCGCCCCCACCCGCGCGGCCTTCCTCACTGGACGCTACGCCTTCCGCAGCTGGTCTGACTGGCGCTCGGAGGATTTCGGTAAACCCAGCTACCTCAAAGCTCTCGGGCTGACCCTCGCCCACAATGAAAAAGGCGAACCGACCCGCCGCATCCACGCCCTTGATTCGAGCGAGCGCACCATCGCAGAGGCGCTCAAAAACGCCGGCTACTACACCGCCATCACCGGCAAATGGCACTGTGGCGAGTGGCTCGACGAGCACCTGCCGATGGGTCAGGGTTTCATGCACCAGTACGGCCACTACGCCTGGGGGATCGACTACTACACCAAGACCATCGTCCACAATGCCCCCGCCCGCTTCGCAGTCTACGACTGGCACCGCAACCAGCAACCGATACAGGAGGAGGGCTACGCCACCGACCTGTTTGCCGCCGAGGCCGAGCGCGTGATCGGCGCGCAGAAAAAAGACAAACCCTTCTTCCTCTACGTCCCCTTCAACGCCGTACACGGACCGCTCAACAAACCACCCGGCTACGAGGGTAGGGACGACGACCAGCTCGCCATCCGCGACGCGATGTTGAAACGCCTCGACAACGCGGTCGGGAAAATTGTCAACGCGGTCGATGCGAACGGGTTCAAGGAGAACACCATCGTCATATTCACCAACGACAACGGCCCTGTGCTAGAGGAAATGAGCACCCCCTACCGCGGGACGAAAAACACCACCTTCGAGGGCGGCGTGCGCGTCCCCTGCCTCGTCCGCTGGCCCGGCAAGACGAAACCCGGCAGCAGCAACGATGGCATGATGTTCGTCTCCGACTGGTATTCCACCTTTATCACCCTCGCCGGTGCCAAACATGAGCAAGAGACCAGGGTGGATGCGATCGACATGACCGATATGATTTTTCAAAACAAACCGAGCATTCGTAACGAGATCGTCTACGAGGTCACCGGCAGCGTGCGCCTGCCCACCATCCGTAGCGGCGATCACAAACTGATGGGCGACATGCTCTTCAATCTCAAAGATGATCCTTCCGAGAAAAACGACATCGCCGCAGCCAACCCTGACATCGTCAAAAAATTATCCGCGCGACTCGCGCAGGTCGCTGCCGAGCGCCCACCCCTCGGCGACAAACCTTTGTTGATGGATCCGCCACTCCCATACATCTACGGCCAATCCGAGAACAGAAATCCACCCGAGTGGTTGAAGAAGGCCGTCGACGCTGTCCGCGCAACCCAACCCAAAGAATGGGCTCCAGGGACGACGCCATGGCCACAGGCACCGAAAGGCGCCCACGCGGCCAAGCAGTAATTTTTAATCGGACTCCCGAACTGCGATCGCGTCGATCAACGCACGCTTCTCAAGTAGCTCCTGATTGAGCGAGGCGACCTTGCCTTGGAGCTCGGACTGAGACCCCTTGAAGCTCTCCAGTTCGGCGTTCAACTCGCTGATCTCGCTGAGCAGATCGAGCGCCTGGCGGTCGTTCGCCTGCGTCCGCTTGACGAGTTTTCCATTGGTTTTCACCAACTCAAAATAGTTCTGTTCGGCCATCTCTGGACTGATCCCACGACCCTCACCAGCCATCTCCGCCGCCCCCATGCGACGGAAGGTCTGAGTGGCTACCAGGTTCTCCTCCCTGAGGCCGGTAATCTTACGCTCCTTGGCAACGATCTCGTTCTTCAACAGATCGATCACCCGCTGCAAGGAATCCTCGCGGGACTCGTGATAGCCGATCTGCACGCGGACGGCTCCGATCTCTTCGACCAGTTCCGCTTTCGCCAATTGCAGGCGCGCGTTCTCGAGTTTCGCCTGGGCGAGATCACCTTCTAGGTCATCGACCGTGACTCCGAGTTCGACATTGTCTTCCTTCAACTGAGTGACCTCTTCGATCAACTCGGTGTTCTCGTCGACGAGCACCACGTTCTCTCCCTCGAGAAAAACATAAGCGTTGTGCGCCATCATCCCGATGGGGAGGAGCACCAGACCAACGAAGGTCCATTTCAAGAGCTCGGGGGTACGGAAAGTCGGTTTCGTCGCCTTTTTCATCTGTGTGTCGGTACTTGCCAGACAGCCATTATTGGCCAAATGGATTCTTTTCTGATTAAAAGTTCGTATAACAACCATAAATATCAAGTCATTTTGATATTCCGCAAATATTAGCTAAAAACATCATAACTTAAGCATGCCGAGAATGACCATGATTCCCGTGCCCCCGTTGGGAGAGCGCCAACGTAGCTGATCTCGCTACAGACGGTTGCAAACTTGACGGTAGCCTAGTAACCCGGGCACTCCTGCCCAATGGCTCTTTAGTCCGGGCTAACCACAGCTACCCATTCAGATCTGCCATGATCTGCTCAAGCTCGAGCCGCCGGGTGGAGTCGCAGCGTTTGGCTGCGTCCGGGTAGCCGAAGACCTCGTCCGCTGGCGCACTCTTCAATCGGCCATCGATGATCTCAACATCGTCCGCCGTCACCAAGCCTGGATGCGGCACCCCACAGGCGTGGGAGAGCCTCAGCAGATCTTTGCGCAGAGCGAACACATAGTTCGCCAGGCGCGCCGACTTCAAGGTTGGATCCAATCCTCGCACCAGCCACTTGTGATGCGTCGCCACCCCAGTTGGACAGTGGCCGCTATGACATTCCTGTGCCTGGATACAACCGATCGACAACATCGCCTCACGCGCGACCGCGACCATGTCGCAGCCCATCGCGAATGCGAGGAACGCCTTCTCCGGCAGTCCGAGCTTGGCGGAGCC
>JBLHKE010000865.1:0-3183 GCA_047619485.1 Verrucomicrobiales bacterium
GCCGCGCTGGCGCGATCGGAATCCGCACACAGCGTCCGGTGCCGTCCATCATTATCTTTATGGCTGTCCCACGGCTGCTTGTTCTTCGAGTCGACGTAGTAGACTTGGATGAAGCGCACCCCGGACTCCGCGAGGCGGCGCGCCAGCAGACACGACTGCCCGAAGACGCTGCGGCCGTAGCGATCGCGGACGGCGTCCGGTTCGCGCGCCACATCAAACGCTTCAGCTGCCTCGGCCTGCATGGCGAAAGCCAGCTCCATGCTCTTGATCTCCGTTTCCAGTTTGCCGTCTTGTTGGCGTCCGTCGGCATGCAACCGGTTGAGGGCGCCCAGCAGGTCATACTGCCGTCGCTGCTCAGATCGATCGAGGGTCGGGTGGCGCAGGTTGGCGATGAGTTTGTCTACCGCCAGCTGATTGGTATCGACTGCGGTCGCCTGGTGCTCACCGGGGAGAAACCCGTTCGACCAGAGCTGCGGACCCACCACCGGCCGGCCCGGCGAGATAGCGACATAGGCAGGGAGGTTCTGGTTTTCGGTGCCAAGCCCGTAAGAAACCCATGACCCGAGCGAAGGCCGCGTGGGCTGCGGGTTGCCCGATTGCATGATCAGAAGCGCCGGTTCGTGATTGGGTTGGTCGGTGTGCATCGAGCGCACCAGGCACAGATCGTCCGCGTGCTTGCCGAGGTTCGGGAAAAGCTCGCTCATCATCATCCCGCACTCTCCGCGCGGGGAAAACTCGAACGGCGAAGGCAGGTATCCACCGCTTTTGGTCTTACGTTCGGGACCAAGCTCGGGCGCATCCCCGGCATGCTTCGCCAGGGCGGGCTTGGGGTCGAAGGTATCAACATGAGATGGTCCGCCATTCATCATGAGGAAAATCACGCGCTTCGCCTTTGGCGCGAAGTGGGGGAGACCGGCCTGGGTCCCCAACACGCCAGCCTGATTCAATGCCCCAGCCAGCCCCAGTGTCCCGAACCCTCCACCCATCCGCGCCAACATCTGTCGGCGGGTCAAAAACGGGGATCTGGGCTCGGGGTTCATCATTGTCAGAATGCGGGATCAGTCGAGATAGAGCAACTCGTTTGAAGCTAGCAGGACTTGGCAATACTGCTGCCAGCCGGTGTTAGGGTCTGCGTTTAGAAATGCTACCGCCAACTGTTCCTCCTCAACGCTTGCCGCGCGACCGTAGAGCAGGCGGCTGGCCCGTTGGATCCGCGCTGAGTCAGAGTCAGGCTCCTCTTTGTGCAACCGCTCGGCCAAGCGTTTCGCCTGCGCGACCATCAGCGGATTGTTCATCGCGAAAAGCTTCTGCAGCGCAGTGGTCGATTCGTAGCGACCCGGTGCATGCATGTTAGGATCAGGGTGATCGAACAGAGCCAGCATCGGGTCGAGTCTCAACCGGCTGATCCGGGCGTAGACCGCGCGGCGGTTGGCGTCGGCATCGCTGGCTCTGAAGGATCGGCCGCCAATTTTCAGATCGAGATTTCCCGCGGCGGAAAAAATCGAATCTCGCCACATCTCCACCGCTAGCCGCTTTCTGTTGGCTCGGCTGAACAGCTGGTTGGCTGGATCCTTCTCTGTTTTGACAGCGGAAGTCTCACCGCTCTGCCGGTAGGTCGATGAGAGGACGAGTTCCTTGACCAGCGCCTTGACCGACCAGCCCTCTTCCATGAAGCGCACCGCGAGATCATCGAGAAGTTCGGGATGGCTCGGCAGCGATCCCAGAATTCCGAAATTGCTGGTGGTCGCGACCAGAGCGCTGCCAAATAATTCGGCCCAGATCCGGTTCACCAAGACCCGCGCGGTGAGTGGGTTCTCTCGCTTGGCGATCGCATCGGCGAGTTCCCGCCGACCACTGCCCTGAGCGAAGCCCTGCGGCTCTCCAGCTTCGCTGAGAACGGTCAGGAACCGGCGCGGCACGATCTCACCACGGTTCTGCGGATCCCCACGCAGATGCACGGCCAAGTCATTCGGCTTGGGGTTGTCCCGCACGATGTGCATCGCTTGATCCGGACTTTTGGCCGGCTTGTCCACATCGCCGTCCACCTCGAGCGATCGGTTAAACATTTGCGTGGAGGAAAACACGCCAGCAAGCGCGTAGTAATCTTCAGTCGAGATCGGATCGAATTTGTGATCATGACAGCGAGCACAACTGACGGTCAGCCCGAGAAATCCGCGCGTCACCGTATCGACCCGATCCTCCCACTCGTCCGCCATGACCTGCGCGTCTTTTCGCCGGTAGTACTTCGGACCCAAGCCGCTGAAACCGAGCGCGGCCAGATCCGATTCCGCCGCGGATTCAACTTTGTCCGCCGCTAGCTGCAGTCGGATGAAATCGCTAAACGGCAGATCCCGATTGAATGCCCCGATGACCCAATCGCGGTAGAGGTAAGCATTCGGGTAAAAGAGGTCCGACTTGCTCCCGACGATGTGAGCCTGGTCCTCCGCATAGCGTGCCACATCCAGCCACAGCCGCGCCCAGCGCTCACCGAAATGTGGGCTCGCCAGCATGCGGTCGACCATCGCCTCGGTGGCATGATTGGAGTCCGCTCCAAAAGCTGCCTCAAATTCGGCAACGTCTTCCGGCGACGGCGGCAGCCCGGTAAGATCAAAGCTGAGCCGTCGGATCAGCCGCTGCGGCGCAGCGCTCGGATTCGGCGTGAGCCCGGCCTCTTCAATGCGCGCCAAAATAAACGGATCAATGGCGCGGGTGCTCCAGGTCGAGTCCTTCACTGCCGGGGGATCGTGGTTTACCGGATCTTGAAATGACCAATGCTCCGACTTGGATGGCTTCTCGTCCCCCGAAGAAATTTGCGGCAGCAAGACCAGCACCACTGCCGACACGATGGTCGTCAGTTTGCTCCAGAGAGGGGCTGCGTTCGGTTTTATTTTCATTAACTCAATCAGGGAGTTTCTGCGATCCTTACCCAGATTCACTGCGAGGGGAATGCTATTTATTAAGAGGGAATTGCGTCTGTGGATTCACATCATCGGCCCAAGGGATTCACATTGATAAATTCTCGTGACTCGACTTCGATCCATCCCAGGTCGTCAAGACCTAGGAGCCTGTCGGACTTACCTGATCCGGCAACAATCGTTTTAGAATTCGCCCAAATCCACCCTCCGCTTTGGCGAATATTCCAATATACTCCTGCATCGGACGGCGGATTATGACTGAATTCTA
>JBLHKE010000866.1:0-3172 GCA_047619485.1 Verrucomicrobiales bacterium
ATCGGGGCGACGTCTGGTCCCATCGAGTAGGAGCAGTGGACTGTCCACGTGCCAGCCTGCGAGGCCAGGAATGCATGCTCGGCGGTGGGGCTGAAGACCTGTGGGGCTTGTTCTTCTTCGGACATAGCCTTGAGCATAAGCTACGTCGACTACGATGGTCGAGCGGCATTTTCGATCAGTGGGCGATTCGAAAAAAGGCTTCGGACAGGGTGGCAGAGGTGTGTGCCGGTAGGATGTCGATCATGTTCATCCACGGGTCGATCTCGATGTTGTCGGAATCCGTTGACCAGGAGCTAGTGGAGAAATCGGGCGATAATTCGACATTGGCCGTAGACGCCCGATTCGTGTGTAAGGTGAGGGGCGAGGTCGGCATTGGGGGCGAGAAAGCACTTTCCGGGAGGCCGCCGCTGCTGGATGATACGTTCATGAAAGAAACTCTCTGGCTCCTCATTGCTCTATTTTTCACCAGTTTTGGCCACGCTGCTCCAGAACGTCCGAATATTCTATTTTGTATCGCCGATGACTGGGGGTGGCCACATGCCGGTGCCTACCAGAACGATGAGGTGGTGAAAACGCCTGCCTTTGATCGGATCGCGCGGGAGGGGGTTCTCTTCCACCATGCGTATATCTCATCGCCTTCCTGCACGCCTTCGCGCAATGCCATCCTCACCGGGCAGTGGCACTGGCGGCTCGGGCCGGGTGCGAACTTGTGGAGCACGCTCGACGAGGACTTGAAAGTCTACCCACACCTCCTGCGTGATGCGGGCTACCAGATTGGATCTTGGCGGAAGTCGTGGGGGCCGGGGAGACTCGAAGGTAGGTGGAAGGGCGATCACCCGGCCGGGAAGGTTCATAAGAAGGGCTTCGCGGAATTCATCGCCCAGCGCGAGGAGGGCAAGCCCTTCTGTTTCTGGCTGGGAGCAAGCGACCCACACCGCGGTTACAAATTGAACAGCGGTCGTGATTCGGGGATGGACTTGTCGAAGATTAAGCTGTTCGAACACTACCCGGATAGCGAGATGGTGCGTGGAGATGTTGCTGACTACTACTTTGAGGTTCAGCGGTTCGATTCCGATGTGGCGCGAGCGATTAAGTTGCTCGAGGAAAAAGGCGAACTCGACAACACGATCATCGTGGTGACCGGTGATCACGGCATGCCGTTTCCGCGTTGCAAGTCGAACGTCTACGACAGCGGTGCGCGGGTGCCACTGGCGATCCGTTGGGGTGCGAAGGTCAAGGCTGGTCAGGTGTCGGAGGGGTTTGTCAGCACGACCGATCTGGCTCCGACTTTTCTACAGGCGGCCGGTGTAGACGTTCCCAAGGCGATGACCGGGCAGAGCCTACTGCCGGCGCTCACAGGTGGGGGCGACGAGAAATTGCGCGATCATATCCTGTTCGGTAAAGAGCGTCATGTGCCGGGTCAGGAGGGTTCGCAGGGTGGGTATCCGATCCGTGCGCTGCGGACGAAAGATTTTCTCTACATCCGCAACTATGAGCCGGAGCGCTGGCCGAATGGGACACCGAATTGGCAGAAGGCGGCACGGACGGGAGCGTGGTTGGCTGACTGTGACAACGGGCCGACGAAAACCTATATCGTCGAGAATAGGGACAAAGATGAGGCGCACCGACTTGCTTACGATCTCTGTTTTGGCAAGCGGCCAGCAGAAGAACTGTTCGATTTGAAATCAGATGCGGCGCAGTTGGTGAATGTTGCGGGTGAGGCTGAATTCGCCGAGGTGAAAAAGGAACTCGCCGCGCAACTGACGGCTGAGCTAACGGCGAGCGGTGATCCGCGGCACGATTCGAGTGAGGCATTTGACTTTGATGCGGTGCCTTATCTCGGTGGGGTTCCAAGCCACCCGGATGCTAGGAAGCAGAAAGGGAAGAAGGCGGCGAAGCGATAGGGTGGCTAGCCCGAATGCCCGAGTGGAAAGCAACGCGAAGCGTCGCCAACGCAGGCTGAAGCCTACGCTACGAGGCTGCGTCTTCCCTTAAAGGCATTCGGGCTAGCCCAACCTTCAGGGAAAGAAACGCTTTGTGTGCATTGGCGTCACTTCGATTGCAAATCGAAGTGATGTCCTACACACCAGGTTCCACAGACGCTCCGCTTCGGGCTACTTTGCCTTCTGCGGTTTTTGCTTTGGCTCAGTTTGGAATTTAAGTGAGTGGATCACCTTGTTCGCGAGCCCCTCGCTGCGGAGTTTGTCGAGCGTATCGATGTCTGATTGCGCTTGGTTGATCATCGAGAAGGCGAGCACGCTGTCGATACTTTCCGGGTTGATGATCCCGGTCAGTTTAACGTAATAACGACCCTTCTTCGGGTCGGAGATCTCGCCGTGCACGGTGACGGCGTCGCATTTGCCGATTTTGTGTTGAAACGCCCGACCTCAATTTTACCGATGCTGAGGGAGGATTTTTTTTCATTCTGTGCGTGGCTATTTCCAGCGATGAGGCTGCTAACAAAGAGAAGGGTGAGAGCGGTGGCGACGTGCCGATGGTTCATGCAATTGCGAGTGATACGCGAGCGATGAGGGGGAATTACCAGCCTTGCGTCTTTTTATGGGGTGCTGATAAGTGAAGTAATCCTCAGCTCCCGAACGACTGGCGACGGGCGGAACCACCGCAGTTGGCGTGGGCATTGCCAGTGCGTGGGAAGATGAAGGTATTGTCGAATGCGAACCGGGAGGCTCGCGCCACGTTGTGGAAGCGTTTCGCTGGTAGTCGATCTATGCAACCCGGCCATTGCGGCGTAGGAGGGCTACCATCACGCCTTGGACGATGAGTTCGCGGGCAGGGATCAAGTCTGGGTAATCCGGGTTCTCGGCTTGCAGATAGGGTCTGCCTCGTTGCACCACGTAGCGCTTGAGGGTGGTCTCGCCGTCGATCAGCGCGGCGACGATGTCGTTTTTGCGCGGTTCGCGGAACTCGAGGATGACGTGGTCGCCGTCGCAGATATGGGCATCGATCATCGAATCTCCGCGCACCCGCAGGGCGAAGGTCTTGGCTTTGGACGAGACCCCGAGCGAGGTCACATCCATCGAGAGACAGCCATCTTGCTCTTGCTCAGCTTCCTGCGCCATACCGGCGGCGATGTGGCCGTAGATCGGCACATCGATGATCTCGTCCCGTTCGAGTTCTTCTGGAAGGACTAGCGCACGAGCCTTGCCGGCGT
>JBLHKE010000867.1:0-3170 GCA_047619485.1 Verrucomicrobiales bacterium
GGAAATCGCGGCTCCGAAGGAAGGAGCCTAGATTTCCCCGCCTGCAATCCACGCCCCAAGCAACTCCAAGCCCCCACCGCCCCGTCCACCCACGCGGATCTTGCTGCACCCGATCCCAACGAACGGTGGCGTTCGTTCTACCGTGGTCCCCGCCGTAGAACGGACGCCACCGTCCGTTTGGAAATCGCGGCTCCGAAGGAAGGAGCCTAGATTTCCCCGCCTGCAATCCACGCCCCAAGCAACTCCAAGCCCCCACCGCCCCGTCCACCCACGCGGATCTTGCTACGCGCGATCCGAACGAACGGTGGCGTTCGTTCTACCGTGGTCCCCGCCGTAGAACGGACGTAGAGTTTCGGATCCATGTCTCTGCGCTTACCCGACGGAGATCGCCGCGCGCTTTCCAAGCTCTCTGATGGCACGCCGATCGATTGGGCAATCGCGGGCGAATCCTCAGTCGATCGCTACAAAGCCTTCAGCCAGGGCGGACATCCGCGTGTGATGGTATCCGATTTGCGCCAGTCCCTCGAACGGCTCGAAGGCAAACCCGAACACGTGCCAAACTTCGCCGATGTCGAACTGATAGAGACCAAGCACGCCGGCTACTACTTCGAGAACGAAGACGATGCGTCAGGATCGTCGGCAGCAGAGCCGACGTTACGTGATCAAGCATTGTGCGCCTTAAGTGCAAGCCCGAGATAAATTCGTATCATTGTCGCTTCGGGCTCTGCAATTAGGCGGCAGATCAAAGAAGCGCTCAGCACCAGCAGTCACGGCTAGAATCCCTCAACCCGAGCCATCAAAATCCCGCACCAAAAATTTCGCGTCATTCGCGTCATTCGCGGTTAAAATCCGAACACCGTGCGCGACCTACTCCCAGCCGAACGCCCCGCTCTCGTCCTCGCGCCGATGCAGGACGTGACCGATCTCGCGTTCATGCGAACGATGCACAAGTTCGGCGGACCCGACATTTACGTCACCGAATATTTCCGCGTCCACCCCGACTCCAAACCGTCGGAGTTCATCCTCCGATCGATCAATGAGAACCCGACCGGCCGACCGATCTTCGCGCAGATGATCGGCCAAGACATCCCATCGCTCGTCCGCACCGCCAAGCAACTCCTCGAATACGACGTCGCCGGCATCGATCTCAACCTCGGCTGCCCCGCCCCCGTCGTCTGCAAGAAGGACGCAGGCGGCGGCTTACTGCGCAACCCGCTGAAGATCTCCCAGATCCTCGCAGCTCTGCGTGATGCCTGCGGGGATGCTCGCTTCACCGTCAAAACGCGCATCGGCTACGACAGCCCGGCCGAGTTCGATTCCATCCTCCGCGTCTTCAAACAACACGCCATCGACGCCCTCACCATCCACGGCAGAACGGTCAAGGAACGCTACCAGACCCCGATCCATCCAGAGATGATCGCCACCGCCGTGCTCGAGCTCGATTGCCCGGTCATCGCCAACGGCAACATCGTCGACCTCACCACCGCCAATGCCCTCCTCGCCCAGACTGACGCCGCCGGCCTCATGCTAGGCCGTGGGGCAATCCGCAATCCGTGGCTCTTCGACCAGCTGCGCGGCACCCGTCATTCCCAACCGAGCAGACGCGAACTGCTCGACTACATCGAAACCCTCTATGACGAGACCGCACGCACCGTGCGCAACTTCCACCCGGTCAAGCACGTCATGAAGATGAAAAAATACCTACGCTACATCGCACAGGGCATCGACGAGGAATTCGAGAAACTCATCTACCGGGCGAGAGAGCCGGAGGACTTCAAGAAGATCTGCCACGATTTCCTAGACGATCGCTCCCCCGTCCCAGCGTTGCCTCCAGAGAAATCGAAACTCTTCTGTGGTTTTTCAGAACTCCTCCCATAGCAGGGACGTAAGTTCGGTTTCAAAATAGAAGAATAAAGCCCAACCAAAACATGTTCGACCTAGGCCTAGATCACAAGAAAGACCGACCACTGCAGAGGGACGAACGCATCGCCCTGTATGTGATGATCGGTATTTTCCTAGCGGCGATGAGTGCGGAGATCCTGTTCAACAATTTCAAGCCGGCCAAGCTCAGCGCCTTCTTTATCCCGCTCTTCTGGATCCCGCTCGTGGCGCTCCACGAGGCCGGCCACGCGATCGTCGCCCACCTCTGCGGCTGGCGCGTCAAACGCGTCGTCATCGGATTCGGCAAACGTCTCAAGACCTTCAAGATCGGCAGCACCCCTGTCCACCTCCTCCAGGTTCCGATCCAAGGTTACGTCCTGCCACTCCCGCGTGACCTGAAGTCCCCAAGACTGAAGAACACCCTCATCTACGCCGCCGGCCCCGGGATCGAGATCCTACTCGCCCTCGCCATCTACCTGGTCCTCGGCCACGACACCCTATTCTCCCGCAGCCAATCCATCGCCATCGTCGCCGCCCAGAGCATGTGCGTCTCCGCAGCCCTCGGCATCGTCATCAACCTGATCCCTTTTCACACCGACAAGGGTGGCTGGTCCGACGGCATGGGAATCATCATGAGCTGGCGCATTCCGGATGAACATTTCGAGAGGTGGATTAAATCGTAGACTGAAGGGCACCTCCGGAAACCTGCTGTGGAAATGGGGCGCAGAGAAAATTCCCGCTGGCGAGGCGATAAACGCTAAGCTATCTGGTGATAGTGGGCGCTTTAGCAACGAAGACAGCGGGGATTTTATCAAGCTCCAGCCCGCATGAGGTTTTCGGAGGTGCCCTGAAGCTGTCTAATTCCCACCAATCCGCCGCCACAGCAACAACGGCAGCCGCAGCGCGAAGCCGAACATCAATCGTGTGTGCATCCAACTCAGTAACACATTGTCCCGCAGGTAACGGAACTGCGACACCCCCTCGCCCTCCGAGAAGTACTTCACTGGGGTCTCGATATTAATCGGCTTCACCCCGCGCCAAAAAAGACGCACCGCCACCTCCGGATCGAAATCAAATCGCCGTGACCAGCGGTTTTTTTCCATTACGTCCTTCAATGGTCCCACCGGGTAGATGCGGAACCCGAACAAGCTATCCCGCACACCGCCCCAGAGCGTCTCGAGGTTTGCCCAGAAGTTCGACACCTTGCGGCCGTTCACCCGCAGGGCAGGAGCCGATTCATCAAAAATCGGCACACCCAGCACCATCGCACCTGGCGCACCGATCGACGC
>JBLHKE010000868.1:0-3162 GCA_047619485.1 Verrucomicrobiales bacterium
ACCTTTGCTAAAGTGGAACGCCGGGACGTGGCGAACACGATCCGCGTGCCGGGTTCTTTCGAGCTGCAACCGCTCGCTCGACACGAGTATCGCTTGATGTTGCCTGGCCATATCGAGTTCGCGGTCGATCAATTCGACAAGGTGGAGGTGGGCACGCTCCTCTACCGCTTCCGATCGGCCAAGTGGCTGGAATTGCAGTCGCGTGTCGATTTGGCGAAGGCCTCGCTTGAGCAATCCCGTGCTAAATTCGCCGCGGTGGAGGCAAGGGTCAGGTCGCTCGAGAAGGCGGCTTTCAAACGCGCGGATCTGGTGGCGCAGGCTGCGGAAATGCGGGCAGATATCCCCAAACAGGAAGCGGAACTGCGAGCTGCGACCGCAGCATTGAACAATGCAGGTCAAGCTCGGGAGAAAAAAGTTGGAACAGAAACTACCGTTCCCCAGCTCATCGACTGGATCGAGGTGCACGCCAAGGAACCCGGTATTGTTGAGTCGTTGGCTGTCACCGATGGCACGTTTGTGGAAGAGACGACGCTGCTGCTGACCACCGTCGATCCGAGCTTGGTCCGCTTCCGGGCTCTGGGACTTCAGAGCGATCTACTCAAATTTAAAAGCGGACAGAACGTCCGTATCGTTCAGCCGCAGGCGAACGGTTCCAACATCAATGAGTCGATCGAGGCCGACCTGAAGCTCGGTCTGGCCGCCGATCCAATCCAGCGCACCATCACGCTCTTCGCCACACCGAAGCAACTACTGCCCTGGAGCCTCGCTGGTGTGTCGGCATTCCTCGAGATCGCGACCGAATCGACGGACGGTGTTGCGCTGGCCATTCCACGCTCGGCGGTTGTCAAAGACGGCATCGTCCATGTGTTCTTCAAACGCGACCCCGGCAACGCGAACAAGGCGATTCGCGTAGAAGCAGACCTCGGTGTCGATGATGGCCGATGGGTTGAGATCAAGAGCGACCTCGGTCCCAACGACGAAGTTGTGCTCAACGGAGCCTACGAATTGAAGCTCGCCACCGCCATGAGCGGGACGAGCCAGAAGGGTGGGCACTTCCACGCCGACGGCGCCTTCCACGAAAAACACTGACCCGAAGATAGATGCTGAATCGCTTAATTAAATTCTCCATCGACCGCGCCGGACTGGTGCTGTTGCTCGCTGGCGTGCTCTTGGTGTTTGCGCTGGCTCGCTTGCCGCAGACGCCAGTGGATGTTTTCCCGGAACTCAATGCACCGACGGTTGTGATCATGACCGAGGCGCCGGGCTTGGCGGCTGACGAGGTCGAACAATATGTGACGTTTCCAATCGAGACGTCGGTGAACGGCATGCCGGGAGTGCGTAGGGTGCGCACGTCCAGCGCGATCGGATTGTCCATCGCCTTTGTCGAGTTCGATTGGGGAATGGAGATCCTAACTGCCCGACAGCTCGTATCGGAACGACTCGATTCGGTACGCGAGGATCTGCCAGCGGATGCCCATGCCGAGATGACACCCATCACCTCAATCACCGGTGAGATCTTGTTGCTGGCAGTGTCGTCACCAGACCAAACGATGAGCGAATTAGAGATCCGAGCCTACGCTGAGTATGATCTGCGCAACAAGCTGCTTTCGATTCCCGGAGTGTCACAGGTATCAGTCATCGGTGGCGAACTTCCCGAGTATCAGGTGCTGGTGCGCCAGGACGACTTGCGCCTCTACGACCTGACGATCGACGACGTTGTCAAAGCCGCTGGCGAATCGCACAGCACGCTCAGCGCTGGATACATCGCCGACATCGAATCACTTGAGATGCCTGTCAGACAGAGTGGCCGCGTGCGGTCGGTCGAGGATATTGCAGGCACGGTCATCAAATACCACGACGGATTTCCGGTGAAAATTGAGCAGGTCGCGGACGTGAAGAGAGGGCCGGCTCCAAAACGGGGCACTGGCGCAGACGGAGGAAGGCCAGCTGTCGTGATGACGGTGCAGAAAGGTCCGGGAACCAACACGATTGCGATCACCGAACACATCGATGAGATGCTCGATGAACTAAAATCCTCTCTGCCAGAGGGGCTCCACGTCAATCGACAGATTTTCCGCCAGGCAGATTTCATCAAGATTTCCGTCAAGAACGTGATCCACGCGCTGCGCGATGCCGCCATCGTCGTCGCCGTCATCCTGATCCTTTTCCTGCTAAACGTGCGCACCACCGTGATCACCTTGACGGCGATTCCATTGTCTCTGGCCGTCGGGCTGTTGGCTCTCGACTGGATGAACATGACGATCAACGTGATGACCTTGGGCGGTTTGGCGATCGCCGTCGGTAGTCTTGTCGACGATGCGGTGATCGATGTGGAAAACGTCTTCCGCCGACTCAATCAAAACGCTGCGAGAGCCGAAGCTGATCAGCAGCCACGGCTGAAAGTCATCCTCGACGCCAGCAACGAGATCCGACCCGCGATGGTCTTCGCCACGATCATCATCGTGCTCGCCTTCCTTCCCCTCATGTTTCTTGGCGGCATCGAGGGACGTTTTTTCCGTCCTCTCGGAATCGCCTTCGGTGTGTCAATCATCGCCTCCCTGATCGTCGCCCTTACCGTCACACCAGCGATGTGCCGTCTGCTGATGCGCGGTCGAAAGGATCACGATGAATCGAGCGACACGCCACTCGTCCGTTGGCTCAAGCGGATCTACAACCCCACGATCGCCTGGGCTGTGAAATACAAGGCACTGGTGCTCGGCGCCGCTTTGGCCGTTACCATGATGGTGCTGTGGCTCGGCTCTACCTTTGGCAAATCGTTCCTTCCAGAGTTCAACGAAGGCACGTTTACGGTCGGGCTTTTCGCCCCTCCCGGCACTTCCCTCGTGGCGAGCGATCGCATGGCGGGATCGATCGAGAAACAGTTACTTGCCTTGGATGGCGTCAAAAGTGTGACCCGCCGAACCGGTCGAGCCGAGCGGGACGAACACGCTGAACCCGTGAGCAACTCGGAGATTGATGTGACCATCAAGCCCGGTTTCCGCAAGGAGGAGGTGCGCCACCAGATCAGCCAGATTCTCGAAAAAGTTCCGGGGATCACGACCAACATCGGACAGCCGATTGAGCACCGGCTAAGCCACATCCTCTCGGGCACGCCGGCAGCAATCGCCATCAATGTTTACGGCGATGACTTGGACAAACTCC
>JBLHKE010000869.1:0-3160 GCA_047619485.1 Verrucomicrobiales bacterium
CGCCGGTGAGAATAGTTTTGCCACCAGGGGTCGGTTTGTCCGATGCTTGCTCTATATGAATACCGAAAGCCACCGTCACTCTCGCAGAAAATTTGTCGGCTTCGGGCTCGCGGCCGTCGCTGCTGGCTCGCTGCGCGTGCGCGCGCAATCACCGAACGAAAAACTCAACATCGGTATCATCGGATCTGGTGGGCGTGGTGGCTCCAATCTCAACGGGGTGAAGGGCGAGAATATCTACGCGCTATGTGATGTGAATCGCAAGACCCTCGCTGGGGCGAAGGCGAAGTTCGCTGGGGCGAAGACAACTACCGACTGGCGCGAGATCGTCAAAGATCCTTCGATCGATGCCGTGGTCATCAGCACCGCCGACCACCACCACGCGCCGGCAGCGATCGCCGCGATGCGCGAGGGCAAGCATGTCTACTGCGAGAAGCCGCTGGCGCACACCGTGCAGGAGGCGCGTTGGATGCAGGAGGAATATCTCAAGCGCAAGGGCGAGATCGCCACGCAGATGGGGACGCAGATCCACGCTGGCGATAACTACCGCCGCGCGGTCGAGTTGATCCAATCTGGGGCGATCGGCAAAATTAAAGAGGCCCATGTTTGGTGCAACCGTTCGATTAATCCGATCGGGAAGCCGGTGCTAGAGGCGCAACCAGTGCCGGACTATTTCGATTGGAATGCCTGGCTTGGGCCAGCCGCTGAGCGTGAGCACAATGAGGGATACTGGAAAGGCGGCAACCTGAACTGGAACCGCCGCTGGGATTTCGGCAACGGCGTCCCCGGCGACATGGGCAGCCACCTGGTGGATCTGGCGTGGTGGGCTCTGGATTTAAAACACCCGACGCGCGTCAGTTCAAAAGGACCGGAGCTTGATGCGGTCGCGGCCGCGCCTTGGCAGGAAATCACCTGGCAGCATCCGGATGATCTGAAGGTGGTCTGGTATCACGGACCCGAGGGGATGAAGCTCCGCAGTGATTACCTGCAACCGTTGGTCGGCAAGGATACCTCCATCAATAAGTGGGGGATCGGTGTCGCATTTGTCGGTGAAGACGGCGTGGTCGTCTCCGACTACGGCAAGATCGTGCTCAGCCCATCGGCGAAGTTCAAAAATTTCAAACGTCCCGCAGCAAGCATCGCCAAGTCGAAGGGGCACTACAAGGAATGGATCGATGCCTGTAAGGGAGATAAAAACACCCTGTGCAATTTCGATTACTCTGGCTCGCTGATCGAGCACAACCTGCTCGGCAACGTCGCGCACCGTGCTGGCAAAGCGCTAGATTGGGATGCGAAGGCGTTCAAGTTCACCAACGACGAGGACGCCAACAAGCTGCTGACGAAGGAGTATCGAAAGGGCTGGGAGATCAATCCGGCATAGGCGAACAGATGCGTCGCTGAACCGTCTGGCCAGAGTTTGGACGGGCGTCCACTAGCCGATGATCCCGTCGACGACTTCGCCGTGGACGTCTGTCAGGCGGAAGTCTCGACCCGCGTGGCGGTAGGTGAGTTTCTCGTGGTCGATGCCCATCAGGTGGAGGATGGTCGCGTGCAGGTCGTGGAAGTGCACCGGGTTTTCTTGGGCGTAGTAGCCGTAGTCGTCGGTGCTGCCATAGACGGTGCCGGGTTTAATACCGCCGCCGGCCATAAACATGGTGAACCCGTGCGGGTTGTGGTCGCGGCCGTCCTTGCCCTGAGCGGTCGGGGTGCGACCGAACTCGCTGCCCCACAGGACGAGGGTGTCGTCGAGCAGGCCGCGCTGTTTTAGATCCTTGATCAGACCGGCGACCGGTTTGTCCATCTCGGCCGAGAGCCGGGTGTGATCTTTGCGCAGATTGCTGTGAGAATCCCAGTAGCGGTGGGTGACTTGCACGAAGCGCACACCGGCTTCGCTGTAGCGACGCGCCATCAGGCATTGTTCGGCGAAACTTTTGGTCGGCCCGGCATCTGCGCCGTAGAGTTCTTTGATGTGCGCTGGTTCCTCGGAGATGTCCTGGACGCCGGGGACTTCCATCTGCATCCGGAAGGCTAGCTCGTAGGAGGCGATGCGTGACTCGAGTTCGGAGTTGCTGCCGTGCTTGGCTAGGTGGCCCTGGTTGAAGGATTTGAGGAGGTCGAGCTCTTTGCGTTGTCTGGCGCGATCCTTGAGCGGGTTGTCGATGAACGGGATCTTCATGGCATCGCCGCCGATCCGGGTGCCGCTGAATGTTGCAGGGAGGAAGGCGGAAGACCACGCTCCAGCGCCACCATGACTGCCGCTCGGGTTGATGGTGATGAAGCCGGGGAGGTTCTCGTTCTCGGAGCCGAGACCGTAGTTGATCCACGATCCCATGGAAGGCCGCGTGAAGGTGTCGGAGCCGGTGTGCAACTCCAGCAGGGCACCGCCGTGGCGGGAGTTGGAGCAGTTCATCGAGCGGATGAAACAAAGGTCGTCGACGATAGATGCGATGTTTGGCAAAAGCTCGCTGACTTGAGCGCCGCTCTGGCCGTGTTGTTTGAAGCTCCACGGTGATGCTAGCAAAGTCCCGGGTGTGCTTGAGACGATCCGTGGTCCTTTGAGCGGGTAGGGCTTGTCGGCGTCGCGTTGTAGCAACGGTTTCGGATCGAAGAGATCGACCGTTGATGGGCCGCCGTGCATGAAGAGGAAGATGACGCGCTTCGCCTTGGCGATGGATGGCGGTGGGGAGCCGGCATTCGCTAGCATCGCGTTCAATGCGAGCGCGCCGAAACCTGTACCGGAGCGCTGCAACATGGCGCGCCGGGTGAACGGGCGCGGGGCGAAGTTTGCGCAATTACTCGATGTAGAGAAATTCATTGGTAGCGAACAGCACGCGGGTGAAGGCAGCCCAGGCGGCGGCAGGATCGTCGGGAGAGTGGCTTTTGATAAACGCTGCGCAGCGTTCGAGCTCGGCACTGCTGGGATCTCGGCCGAGGAGGTGGCGGATGGCGGTGGTGGCGCGATCGGGCTCTTTTATCTGCAGCAGGCTCTCGGCATACTTAGCGGAGGCTTTGTGAACCATCGGGCTGTTCATTAAAAACAGTGCTTGGGGCGCGACGGTGGACGTGCTGCGGCTGCCACAGATGGTCGCTGGATCGGGAAAGTCGAAGGCGTTCTGACTGTCGTAGCCGGAACTGCGGAAGACTGGCAGGTAGACGGTGCGGC
>JBLHKE010000870.1:0-3148 GCA_047619485.1 Verrucomicrobiales bacterium
GCGTCCTCACCGAAGCGGCAACGCTCGGCAAGGTCGACATCCTCCGCGGCTTCAAGGAGAACGTTATCATGGGTCACCTCATCCCGGCAGGTTCCGGCTTCAAGGACAAGCGCTCCGTCACCATCCGTGAGACGGTCGAGGCACCGGAGTTGGCAGAAACCGAACCCGAAACTGAAACCGAACCCGAGGTAGAGACGCCAGAAGTGGCTGCTCCGGCCGAAGCCTAGTCCGAGGACTAGCAAACGAATTAGAGGGGGGAATCCGGCAACGGGTTCCCCCTTTCTGTGTCGTAGCTGACGCACGGGATTTCCCTTTGGATATTAGCGTTTTTGAGTTGGCGTGAGCCTTCAGCCAGGGTGGGTTTCACTGAATTCCACCGCCTCTTCGCCAATCCTGACTAGGAGCTTCGTCTGTCCGATCGCGGGGTGCTCGGCCATGAAGCGTGACAGTGGCACGACGATGATCTCTTCGATCTTTCGCTGCAGCGGTCGCGCGCCGTACTTCGGATCGAAGCCGGTTGCCGCTAGATGCTTGATGAGTTCCTTATCCCATTCGAGCTCGATGCCGCGGGAGGAGATGCCTTCGCGTCTCGCGAGATCCGCTAACTCTTTGCGGGTGATGTCGATCACGGTCTCATAGCGCAGCGGCTCGAAGGTAACCATGCGGTCGAGCCGATTGAAAAACTCTGGCCGGAAAAACTGCTTGGCCACGGCTGGATCGGTACGCGCTGCGGCGATGTCGGCAGAATCGTGATCGCCGAATCCGAGCGCGCCAGAACTCTTCGCGCCGAGGTTAGAGGTCATGATGATGATGGTGCTGTTGAACGCGGTGCTGCGGCCGAAGGCATCGGTCAGGCGCGCTTCTTCGAAGACGTTGAGGAACACGTCGAATACCTCTTCCGAGGCTTTTTCGATCTCGTCTAACAGCAGGATCGTGAACGGGTTGGCGCGGATTTGGCGGATCAGCTCTGAGGGCTGGCCGAAGGGGTTGCCCAGCAGGCGCATCGGCGCGTCGTAGTCGGCGTACTCGCTCATGTCGAGGCGGACGAGGCGCTCGTTCTCTGGCTTTTCTCCGAACAGGAGGTTGCCGAGTGCCCGCACCACGGCCGTCTTTCCGACACCTGTCGGGCCAGTGAAGAGGAACACACCGAGTGGACGGCGCGGATCGTTCATGCCCACTTTGAACTTCACCAACATGTTCGCGATGGTCTGGAGTGCTTCGGTCTGACCTAGAATGTCGTGGGACAGTGAGGACTCGATGTCGGATTTCGTGAGGGGGACGGCGTCATCTAGAAAGAGTTCGGGCAGGCCGGTGGATTTGCAGAACTGTTTGCGCACCGAGTCAGGAAGGATGTCTGGGTTGCCGGACTCGATTGCTTGGGTGGCAACCTCGCGCATGAATTGCACCACTTTTCCTGGGAAGGCGATGTAGGGTTGGAAGCGGTTGAAGAGCTGGCCGACGGTGTCGGCCGCAGTGGTGGAGAAATTGACAGGTTGGTCGCGGGTCAGCGCTTCGGCGGCTCGGTGCAGGACGCGCTGCGAGCTGGCTTCATCAAAGTCTGGCAGGTCGAATAGTTGGAGTTGGTCGACGAGCCCTGGTAGCAGTCGGTCACAGGCGTCGAGTTCTTCGCGTGTCGCTTCAGCGACGATCCGTAGCTCGCCGTTTTTGACGAATGGGGCAATGAATGCAGCAATACTCGATTCAGGTTCGCTACCGCCGAGCCGGAAGAGGTCGTGGAGGTTTTCGAAACACAAGATCCCGCGCAGCCGCGACAGTTCGTCGATTGCTGATTCGAAGCGTTCCTGCCACTGGCCGAGGTACTGCATGCCGGCGATCAGGCGACCGGCACTGGTCAGCCAGAACACCTGAGGGCGCTGTTCGCCGGAGTCCAGGCGGCTGGCTCGTTCGGCTTCGATCTTACGTGCTGCCTCGATCAAGACCGAGGTCTTGCCACTACCGGCTTGACCCAAGATACAGAGGTTGGTCGCTTCTTCGCGGAGGATTTCTACGATGGATCGCATCTCGCTCTCGCGCTCCCAAGTACGCATGCTACGACGCAGATCGCGGGAGGTCGCTGGGTCGGCAATGCTTGCGAGGTTCGGCACCTCGATTTCCTGACGGAGGCGGCGTTTCTTGGTCTTGGCGGTGATCACGACCTCGGTGAGCTCGACCGTCGCTGGAGGCAGGTCGCGAGACAGTTCGCGAGGCGATTTTTCGGAGAGAGCGTTCTGGACGTAGTGGGCGGCGAGTTTGCCGAAGCTATCCGGGTCGTTGAAATCGAACTCGACATCGATGGTCGGAAGGATGGCGCAGCGCAGCCCCGTCGAGCGCTTGCCGATCACGCAGGGGAGGCGCAGCTCGATCGACTCCTTGCACGCGTAAGTGCGGTTTTTGTCCCGGTATTCGGGGTGGATATGAATTTTGACGACCTTCTTCTCCGGATCGAGAAATTCGACGTCGGGCACCCAGTAGTCGTCCTCGTTGGCGTGCACGAACTGCAGATATTCCTTCAACTGATCGATCACGCCCTTGCGGGTGGGCGCGACGGCGGTGGCATCATCATCGTCGTCGAGCAGGCGTCCGGTGTGGAGGCCGTCGTGGTTCTGCCAGAGAAACGCTGGGTATCTGTAGGTGGTCGCCATGGTTAGTTCTGCGAGGCGACGCCTCCGTGGACTGCTGCCGCCTGATTAGACATCGAAAAACTCCACAGCGGGAGGTAGCAGGGGATTGATGAATGTCCAGAGGCTTGCGTTCGGGTTCTCGACGATGATTCCCGTGCGCAGATCGAGGGCGAATCCAATTTCGTGATGGACGCGGAGGACTATTTGATCGCCAGCGGCCGTTGCTGGCAGGATGTCCAAGTCTGGGGCGAAGTCGAGTTGCACCTGGTTGGTGGAGCCATCCGCGTTGTAGATGAGTTGGGAGCCGCGTTCGAATGCCAGAAGGCGTGCAGCAAGGGGGGAGTCCGTTAGTCGGTTTATCGCACCGTCATCAGTTAGGTTGTATTCAATATCACTGCCTGCCTCTTGATCAAAGCAGGAGATGTAGGAGGTGACGATGTCGTTGATCCGGGCGTGATAGCTCTGCTTTGAGGAGGAGGACGATCGGTGCGGGTGGTTGCCCCTAAAATACATTTTTACTGGCAGAT
>JBLHKE010000871.1:0-3135 GCA_047619485.1 Verrucomicrobiales bacterium
ATGAACAGTTGCTGGCGGCGATCTTTGAGTTTGGCGCGCACCTCCGCAGCACGGCGCTCCTTCGGCTTGGTCAACAGCCGCTGGTAGAGCGATTTGAGACCCAGAAACGTACTCTCTTCCCACTCGAACATCGCGGATCAGAGGTGCAGATCGATCACCTGTTTGATGGCGATGAGCGCATCCGGATCGTCGGTAATCGGTTCGGCGATGGCGGCGTGGCTGGCGAGCCGAGGAGGCAGGCCGCCGGCGATGAGCTTGCCGGCATCGACCAGCAGGCGGGTGGAAACGGACTCGAGCAAGGCGAGCTCTGTGAGCCCGCGGGACTTGTCGGCAATCCCGACTAGGGCGCGTGCGGTTTTCTCGTCGACACCGGATTCGTGGCAGACGATTTCAATTTCGACATCGGCTTGCGGGAATCCAAAGTTGAGGCCGACGAAACGTTGCCGGGTGGAAGGTTTCAGCTCCTTCATACTGCGCTGGTAGCCTGGGTTGTAGCTGCCGACGCAGATGAAATCGGGCCCAGCTTGCAGGGTCTCGCCGGTGCGGTCGAGGAACAGCTCGCGGCGGTCGTCGGTGATCGAGTGAATGGCGACGATGGCGTCCGAGCGCGCCTCGGCGATTTCGTCGAGGTAGAGCATCGCCCCTTCGCGCAGGGCGCGTGTCACCGGACCATCAGTCCACTTGGTCTCGCCGCCGAGCAGCAGGTGCCTGCCAAGCAGGTCGGTGGCGGAGGTGTCCTCGTTGCAGCTGACCGTGATCAGCTGCAAGCCGAGCCGCTCGGCCATGTGGCGCACGAACCGCGTCTTGCCACAACCGGTTGGCCCCTTCAACAAAACCGGCAACTGCGCCTGGTGGGCTGCTGCGAAAACTTGCGTCTCCTTGCCGGTCTCAACGTAATAGATCGGTTCTGACATGTTCGGCGTGTTCAATTTTCCAGAGCCTCGTCGTTGGGTCTTCCGTGGCCATAGAAGTTCACAGTAAAGGCGATGATGCCGATGGTGAACAGGCAAGCGGCGAGGATCAAACCGAAGAAGTGGACTTGGATCTCTTCCTGAACCTTGAGAAAGTCGACGCCCATTCGACGTTCGAGTACGACCTGGCTAATCCCGGCAACCGCGAAGGCACCGGTCATCGCGACCATGCCGATATTACTGCACCAATAGGCGATACCGGCGGAGGCCTTGTCCCACAACTTGCGGCCGGTCAGTTGCGGCAGCACGTAGGCGATCATGGCGAAATTGATCATCGCGTAGGCACCCCAGAAGGCTAGGTGACCGTGCATGGCGGTGACGAGCGTGCCGTGAGTCCACATATTGACCTGCGGCAAGGTGTGTGCCATGCCGAGGAATCCAGCACCGACACAGGACATGACCGCGCTACCAACCGCCCACTTGAGGGCGATCTGGTTCGGGTGTTTGCGCTCGCCTTTCTTCGCGATGACGAGGGCGTAGATCGCCATACCGAGGAAGGCGAGAGGTTCGAGCGCTGAGAAGATGCCGCCAACGATAAGCCAGATCTTGTGGGCACCGATATAGTAATAGTGGTGGCCGGTGCCGAGGATCCCTGAGAGGAAGGTTAATCCGACGATGATGTAGAGCCACTTCTCGAGCACCTCACGGTCGATGCCGGTGAGTTTGATCAGCAGGTAGCAGAGCATGCCACCCATGATGAGTTCCCACACACCCTCGACCCAGAGGTGAACCACCCACCAGCGGTAGAAGGAATCGATCGTCTGATTGTCAAAGGCGATCATGCCGGGCAGATAGAGTAGGGCGGCGAACAGCAGCCCCATGTAAAGCACGATCGACGTCGTCGTCTTGCGCTTTCCTTTGAGGATGGTCATGCCGATATTGCCAACGAACATCAGCACGTTGATGACGACCAGGTAGTCGAGCGGGCGAGGGATCTCGAGGAATTTGCGCCCCTCCCAGATGTTGAAGTGGTAGCCAATCACTGCGGTGACGCCAACCGCGAGAAAGCTGATCAGTTGGATCGGAGCGAGCTTCGGCCAGTAGAGTTCGCGATCGGCCTCCTCTGGGATGATGTAATGTGCAGCTCCCATGAAGCCCAGCAGCAGCCAGAAAACAAGGAGGTTGGTATGCACGGCGCGCGCGGTGTTGAACGGGATGATCTCGTGCAGGCCATCCATGCCCATGTGCGCGAAGCCCATGATGAAGCCGTAGACGATCTGTAGGGTCAACAGCGCCATCGCCGCAGCGAAGAACCAGTAAGAGATCTTTTGGGTTTTAAATTTCATCTTCGGGCGCGATTATTTCGGTGCTGGTATTGCTCCGCCTTTCGCCGGGCTAGTGAGGTAGTCGACGATCTCGAGCACCTGCTCTTCGGAGATCAGCGCGGGGACGAGGTCTGGCATGGTGGTGCCAGGTTTGACCTTCTGTGGGTCGGTGATCCATTCGATCAGTTCTTCGCGCGTCTTGCGCAGGTGCACGCCGTCGAGGGGTGGCGCGCCGATCAGTTCTCCGGCGGCACCGCCCTTGCCAGCAATCTTGTGACAACCACTACAGGACCCGGTGGCGAAAATTTCTGGCACCGGCTCTGGCAGCAATTCCACTGGCTGGTTAACGCTGGTGGTGGTGGCTAATTCCTCGCGCAGTGGCGGATCAGCGGGGAACCCGTTGAGGTCGACCTTGCCGGCCCAGTCGAGGAAGGCGATGACCTGTTCGATCTCCTCGTCCTCGAAATTGTATTGCACCATCTTGCGCCGGCCAGGGTAGAACAGTTCCGGATCCTTCAGGAAAGCGCGCAGCCAGTCCTTGCCGCGGCGGTCGACCGTCTTGGTCAACTCCGGGGCGTAGTAGGCCCCCTCGCCGAACAGCGTGTGACAACCCATGCAGTTGTTTTTCTCCCAGATGTGCTTCCCAGCAATGACCTCATCGCTGAGCTGATCCGCGTTCGTCTGCGCATGAAAATGCTGGTGCGAGAAGAACGTGAGTCCGATGAAGGCGGCGGAGAACACGAAGGTGCCTCCGAGGAAGAAGGTGCGGGCTTGGCCTTTGCTTAACATGGTCGTCGGGTGGCTCTTGTGCTTCTGTTAGTGCTCTGGCTCCGCAGCCTTCCCGCCCGCAGCACGAACCTTGGCGACCATCTCAGGCGTCACCTCGGTGCCATTGTTCT
>JBLHKE010000872.1:0-3132 GCA_047619485.1 Verrucomicrobiales bacterium
GTGACGTCCACTTCATCATGCTCGACGGGCGCTACTACCGCGAATCACCGAAAGGGGCGGAGGATCCGTCGATGCTCGGCCCGGTGCAGATGAAGTGGCTCAAGCAGACACTCACCAAAGAGCCGGCGACCTTTAAAGTCATCTGCTCCAACGTGCCGATGGCCGCCAACGTGAAACCTGGCTCGAAAGACACCTGGGACGGATACGGTGGAGAGCGCGAGCGCATCTTTCAATTTATCGCTGAGAAGAAGATCCCCGGTGTCGTCATCTTTTCTGCCGATCGCCACCGCTCCGACGCCTACAAGATCGACACGCAAATCGATGGAATGTATCCGCTCTACGAGTTCAGTTCCTCGCGACTCACGAACCAACATGTGCACAAAATCATCAAATCGTCACTATTCGGCTACAACGAGAAGCAATCGTTCGGACGCGTCGATTTTGATCTAAAGGCTAAGGACCCGACGGTCAAATACACCATCATCAACATCGACGGCAAAGCGATCCACACGCTCGAGGTGAAACTGAGCGAACTGCAGTTCGAGAAGTAGCCCGCCGCTCCCGTTATCTCATGGCCAGTGCGCGAACGGAACCCCGAGATGCTCTCGCGTGTCGGCGCAAACACTGGCCATATGCGAATGGGAATGCCGTCGCCAACGCAGGCTAAAGCCTTCCCTACAGGCATTGTTGTTAGGCTAGGCCACCATCCGTTCACCCTCGCCGTACGAAAAGTCGTGATCGATGGCATATTGCAGCCTATCTATTTCGCAATGAGATCTCTTAGAATTTTCAAGTGCTTCGCCTTCGCGGCGGCAACCCTTCTGAACGCGTGTGTTACGAATGCCGCCATTGAACTCGGAGCTCCGTTCGCGGACAACGCTGTCCTGCAGCGTGACATGACGCTGCCAGTCTGGGGCTGGAGCAAGCCGGGCACCAAGCTGACGGTGGAATTCGGTGGGCAGAAGAAAACCGCCACCGCCGGAAACGACGGCAAGTGGATGCTCGAACTCGAAGCACTCAAGGCGATGGCCGAGCCGCAGGAAATGGTGGTCTCAGAAAGCACAGGTACCACGCTTACCCTGAAAAACATCTTGGTCGGCGAAGTCTGGATGGCCTCGGGCCAGTCGAACATGCAATGGATCGCTTCGAAATGCGATGTGGGTCGGGTCTTGATGAAGCAGATCGAAGAACGGGTTGCGGCAGGCGAGGAGGAGCAACCACTGATCCGCGAGGCGAAGGTGACCAACTACTTCGCCAGCCTTCACCCAATCGAGCATGCCGACGTTGAATGGAGTCCGGCTGATGGCGATTCTAGCGCCATCGCCTACGCCTTCGCCTACGAACTGCACCGGGAGGTCGGGGTTCCCATCGGCATCCTCAATTGCTCCTTCAGCCAGACCGCCATCCAAGCTTGGGTTCCACGCGAAGGTTTCGCTGGAGATGATAACGATTACACCAGAGCGATCTACCAGAAGATCCTCGAGACCGATCCCGCCACACCAGAGCACCGCGCCGCGTGGCAAACATTCTATCGCAACATCGAGGGCACCATCGAGGCGAACGCAGAACGCGTGAAGAAGGGAGATGAAGCAAAGCCGATCCCAACCGAGACACCAGGCAACCTATCGGGGAACCGCGACGCCTCGTGGCTGTTCAACGCACGCCTCAACCCGATGATCCCGTATGCGATCCGTGGCGCGATCTGGAACCAGGGCTACGCCAACATGGGCGAGGGGCTGCCTTACTACCACAACCTGCACAGCTTGATCCGCGGCTGGCGGCAATCGTGGGATCGCCCCGAGCTCCCGGTCTATTTTCACCAGTTTTATTGCCCGGGACAAAAGGGCGAATGGGACAACCGCCCGAGCATCGGCAGCACCGCAGAGATGCGCCTTGGAACCTGGATGGCTCGCGATATCCCCAACACCGGGATGGCCAGCCAGATCGACATCACGGGTGCGATCCACTACACCAACAAGACCCTCCCGGGGCAACGCCTCGCATGGCACGCGCTCAAAAACCACTATGGCAAACGGAGCATCGCCGATGGTCCGATGTTTAAATCGTACAAGGTCGAGGGCGAAACATTGATCGTCGAATTCGAGCACGTCCAAGGCGGGCTACTGGTTGCGGAGACTGGCACTGACAGCAAAGACGGCATCGCCAAGCCAACCATCATCTCGGGCGGTGACGACCAAGTGAAGCTGTTCTACTTGGCAGATGAAAAACGTATCTGGCACCTCGCCGAAATGAAAATCGATGGCACCAGAGTGATCCTCACCGCATCCGGCGTGACATCGCCGCGCGGTGTTTCCTACGGGACGGGTGGCATCGGTTTCCAGCCGAACCTCTACAACCAGGCGCTGCTGCCAGCGACCCCATTCATCTATTACGACCAAAATCTCGTCACCAGCGATACCTGGCCAGAGGAGAAACTGAACGTTGCCGGTGAAGTGATCGATCCCTCGACCGTTGGCTTGACCAACGAATACCGGAAGATGCCACTACTGAGCACCCAGTTCCGCGACGGCGCCGTGCTGCAGGCCGGCGTCCCGGTGACCATCTGGGGATCTGCGGTGCACGATTGGGGTCATGAAGCCAAAGGAAAAGCGGTGGTCAAATTCAGCTTCGCCGGCACGCAAAAAGCGATTCCGATCATCCCCGGTATGCGTGAGTGGCAGGTCACGCTGCCCGCGATGGAAGCAAGCGCCGAACCGAAGACGCTGAAGGTGCGCTTCGAGATCGATGGGGAACTCGCCCACGAGCGCATCTGCGAAAATATGGTGATCGGTGATGTCTGGTTTGTGGCCGCCCCGCCGCTCAACGCAAAGTTCGATATCGGGGAGAAGTCACCAAGCGTCGTGCGCATGATGACGCGCAAGGCCAAGCGCTTCAGCTTTCCCCGATCAAGTCGCTTCAGCGTGTGCGTCTCGACCACCCCGAAGAACCGCTTCGCATCGGAGTGGGTCGATGCGGGAGGTTTCGCGGCCGCACTCGGTCACCGGCTTGGCCGCAAGACGGGGAACCCCGTCGGCATCGTCTTCATGCAGAGCGGCATGAGTGGCAAGCCGGCGGTCAACGCAACCACCCTGAAGAGTTGGATTCCAGCCGAAGACCTGAAGCTCTCACCTA
>JBLHKE010000873.1:0-3119 GCA_047619485.1 Verrucomicrobiales bacterium
TGGCCTTTGCTTAACATGGTCGTCGGGTGGCTCTTGTGCTTCTGTTAGTGCTCTGGCTCCGCAGCCTTCCCGCCCGCAGCACGAACCTTGGCGACCATCTCAGGCGTCACCTCGGTGCCATTGTTCTCCCAGTTGTTGTAGACGTAGGTGAGCACGTTGGCGACTTTCTCATCGTCGAGGCCAAGCAGTGGCATGATGCTGTTGAACTCCTTGCCGTTGACGGTGACTTTGCCAGCGAGGCCGTGGAGCACGGTGCCGATGGCGCGATCGGCATCGGCGTTGAGGTAGTCAGACTTGGCGAGCGGCGGGAAGGCCAGCGGGATGCCCTGACCTGCAGCCTGGTGGCAGGCAATGCAGACCTGGCTGTAGATCGTCTGGCCGTGCTTGATGCGCTCCTCCTTGTTCGCGGCGAGCGCCTGTGGCTTGGAGTCCTGTGGGATCGTCTGGATGGCGCCACCCTCCGGCTGGTAGATGCGGTCGTCGGTCTTGCCAGAGTAGACGAGTTTCTGTTCGGGTCCCTCGGCCTTGATCATGGCAATGGCACCTTTATTGAATGCGCGGAAGATCGAGTGGTCGACGATGATGAAGGTGCCAGGGACGTCGAGTTTGAACTCGACCATCGCCGAACCGCCGGCCGGAACCATGGTGGTTTGCACGTTCTCGTTGACGTGTTTTCCGCCCTCGATGTAGACCTTGTCGAAGATTTCGCCGATGACGTGGAAGGACGAGACCAAGTTGGGGCCGCCGTTGCCAACGAATAGACGCACGGTGTCGCCGACTTTGGCGATGGGGGCGTTGTCGCCAGCCATGGCACCGACCGAGCCGTTGAAGACGACGTAGTCCGCCTCTTCGCGCAGCGCTTTGTCCATGTCGAAGGGCTGCAGGCCGCCCTCGCCGTAAGCGCCCTTGGTGTAGAACTCGCTCTGGAACACGTAGTATTCCTTATCCACTGGCGCCAGGCCCTCTTTCGGCTCGACAAGGATCAGGCCATACATGCCGTTGGCGATGTGCATGCCGACCGGGGCGGTCGCGCAGTGGTAGATGTAGAGGCCAGGGTTGAGGGCGGTGAAGTAGAACACCGACTCGTGGCCAGGTGTGGTGAACGACGAGGCCGCACCACCACCTGGGCCGGTGACGGCGTGCAGGTCGATGTTGTGGGGCATCTTGCTGTCCGGGTGGTTGGCGAGGTGGAACTCGACGTAGTCGCCCTCGCGCACGCGCATGAATTTGCCAGGGACGCTGCCACCGAAAGTCCAGAAGGTGTAGTCGACGCCGTCAGCGAGACGCTTGACAACCTCGCTGACCTCGAGGTTGACGATGACCTTCGTCGGGTGCTTGCGGGTGATCGGCGGCGGGACGTTTGGTGCGTCTGTTAGGATTGCGATCTCCTCGCCCTGCATTTTCTCCTCGACTGCTACCGGGGCTTTCTCCTCCGTCTCCGGCCCATTCGCAACCTCGGTCGCCGCGGCTGGCTCGGCCGGTGGTTGCACCTGTGCAACTACCGTCGGCTTTTTCTGCAGGGCTTCTTTGTGGGCAGCCATCTCCTGTTCGAGCCGCTGCTGTACTTTCTCTTCAGCTGCGCTCGGTTCGCTGTCGCAGTTGCAGAGGAGCGCGCACGCGGCGCTTCCGATTACTAGGTGGGTAACAATTTTTTTCATGTGTTGGCTGGTTAAAATTTGTAGTCGATCTGGAGTGAGAGACGCTGGATGTCGGCCTGCCCGCCATCGCCCTCGAGGTGTGCCGCCTTCAACAGTGCCGAGGCGTTCTCGCCGAGCTTGTGCCCAATGGTGAAGTCAAGCTCATCGCCGAGCGAATCACTGTCGGTGTCGGTGAGGAAATGGTGATAGCCGAGCCGCGAACTGAAGCCCGCTGGTAATTTTGCACCGACGTAGGCGTAGAGATCTTGCAATCCGCTAGTCGGCGTGCTCAGGAAGCCATCGGCGAAACCGTTGAATTTGTGGTTGGTGCCGAGCGGTGCCTGAAACGCTGCACCGGCATCCTCGCCGAGCCGTTCGTAGCCGAGCCCAACCTGTACCGAATTGTCGAGATCGACGCCCCCCTCGATGCGGTAGAACTGCGCGCGGTAGTCGTTCGGATTGCCCGCGTAATCTTGCTGGATCGCCCACTGGAGATCGAAGACAAGCGACGTGGAGCCAGCACTAGGAAAGCTACCATTGAGTCGTGCTCCGTAGGTCTGGGAAGACAGCGCCGCCGCATCTTCAAAATCTAGGAGGTAGGCGAAGACCGACAGTGGACCGGCCTTCAAATTCACTAGGTGCGAGTCACTGTCGAGGTGGTTGAGCCTCGGGCTGGGTGCCTGTTCGCCAAAGATGCGATTCACCCTCGCAAGGTAGGCGTAATTCAACGTGAAGAGTTCAGATGGCTTGGCCTGCAAGCGCACCGCGTCATAGGTCTGCTCGTTCTGACGCCACCCGACATTGCCGATGAAGCGCTGATCATCGAGCGTGATCCTCTGTCGCCCGACGGTCAAAGTCGATCCCCAGATGTCGGGTCGGTAATCGAACTGTAGGCGGTTAAGTTCGAAATTTTCTGGATCAGCAATGACCGTGCGCCCTGGGCGCGGGAAGGGATTACCCTGATCCTCACCGAGTAGGTCGAGCGTGTGTTCGAGTTCGACCAAGGCCGACAGACCCGCCAACTCGCCAGTCTGAATCCCGGCGCGATGCCTCCACGTCAGCGCATCGGAGGCGCCACGTCCCGACTGCTCCGCGTGCTCGTAGCGCAGGCGACCGTCGAGAATCCACCGCGTCTCGCCGAACAACACATGAGGATCACGTTCTTTACCAGAAAGAGGTGACGCTGACGATTCACCGGCAGCGATCTCCCCCACCAACGATGTAAAAACGAGGGCGGCAACAACTACAAGTCGCGATGGATGATTCATTAGCGTGAACATGATTCCACCCGAAGCGCCCCTTATCAAGAATTAAATACCTTTTATTCTTTAATTGGAAGAACTTGTTTTTCTAGTGGGCACCTCCGGAAACCTGCTGTGGAAATGGGGCGCAGAGAAAATTCCCGCTGGCGAGGCGATAAACGCTAAGCTATCTGGTGATAGTGGGCGCTTTAGCAACGAAGACAGCGGGGATTTTATCAAG
>JBLHKE010000874.1:0-3117 GCA_047619485.1 Verrucomicrobiales bacterium
TGCTCGGCGGCGATGCCCTCCTCGCGAGACAGCGTCCGTTGGCCGGTGCGGTGCAGGACATGCGCCAGAACATCGAGTTCGAACGGATCGGCGAATACCATCTCGGACCGACTGGGGCGAAGGGCTGGATGCATGTGAGCGCGAATTTCATGACTGGCGAAGCGCGCCAGATTTTGGTCACCGAAGTCGCCCCGGGCAGTCCTGCGGACGGCGTGTTGCTGGCCGGCGATCTGATCCTCGGCATCGGTGGGAAGTATTTTACCGAAGATGCGCGGAAAACTTTTGGCGCGGCGATCGATGCGGCGGAGACAGAACAGGGCCGCGGCGTTCTGAATCTGACCCGCTGGAGGGCTACCGAGGGCGCTGTGCCCCGGGCGGGGAAGCAGGCGGTCGTCGATCTAAAACTCGAGGTGATGGGTTCCTATGCAGAAACCGCTCCTTACAATTGCGCCAAGACGAAAAAGATCACGCAGCGCGCGCTGGCGCAGCTGTTGGCACGTGACGATTGGGGGAGATATGGCGACAAGGCGCTGGCACTGCTCGCCACTGGAGATCAGAAAAATTTCGAGCTGGTCCGGGATTACCTGCATGGGGAGAAATGGGCACAGCCCGATATCAAGATCGGCCTGGAGTCGGGCGGCTTGGTTTGCTGGGGCGTCGGTTACCGCAACTTGCTGCTGACGGAATACTACTTGGCGACGGGAGATGAGTTTGTCCTACCAGCGATTCGCGAACACGCGGTGAAAACGGCGATGGGTCAGAGCAGCGGCGGAACTTGGGGACATGGTTTCGCCTGGACGAGTAAGAACGACGGTAAAATCCACGGTCGCCTTGGCGGCTATGGCGCCTTGAACCAGGCCGGGCTGCCGTGTTTTCTCTCGCTGATTCTGGCGAAGAAATGTGGCATCGAGCACCCGGAAATCGATGCTGCCATCGGCAGGGCGGAGACATTTTTCCTGAGCTTCGTCGGCAACGGATCGATCGGTTATGGCTTCCACCGGCCGAGCCTCGAGATCAATGCCAACGGCAGCAACGGGATGTCTGGCAACGGCAAGAACGCCATCGGTGCGGTGGCATTCCGCTTGCTCGGAGACAAAGCCTCGACGCACTTTTTTGCCAAGCTAACCGCGTCTCTCTACAACACTTGCGAGTACGGGCATAGCGGAAATTCCTACAGCTACTTCTGGGATGCCCTCGGCGCGAACTGTGCCGGGCCGGCGAACGCTGCGGGCTTTCTACGCGAACTGCGTTGGTATCACACGATGACCCGGCAGGCCGACGGCGGCTTCGTCTACCAAGCGCTCGGTGGCATCTACGGCAAAGGGTTCCTCGACCCGACCGTCGCCCAAGTGTTTATCGGCAACCTACCGCGCAAGGCGCTGTTCATCACTGGCAAGGAGATGGACAAATCATTTTGGATCGGCAACGACGAGGTCGAGAAGACGATCGCTGCCGGCCGCTGGCGTCATGCTGATCCAGAAAAACTCGACCCCGCGGCGCTGATCGCGGCGCTCGATAGCTGGTCGCCGATCGCGCGCGAGTGGATCGCGAAGCGACTCGGGGAAAAGGACGGAGACTTCACTTCGCAGTTGATTGGGCTCCTGAAGAGCGACCGGCCCGAAGTGCGTGCTGGTGCCTGTGCCGCCTTGGGTTACCAGGGTGAGAAATCGGCATCAGCAGTGCCACTCATCGCGACGGCGCTGGAGGACGAGGCGATCGTCGCGATCTCCGCCAGCTATGCCTTGGCGCGGATCAACAAGTCGGCAGGCAAGGCCTTGCCTGAGATGTTGAAGGCGGTGCTGGCCACCGAGGAAGACGGGCTGATGCGACCGGTGCAGCAGGCGATGGCATTTGCGTTCGGCTATGCGCCGGGCCGGGTGGCGCCGCTCTACTTCGACGGGCTGCTACCAAGCTTGGCGCAGGACGGGAATCCGCTCGATGGTTTGGATCGTGAGATTCTCTACCCGGCCATCGTTAAGCTGCTCGAGGATCCCAGCGGTCGCACCCGCGGCTCTGCTGCTTACGCCTTCACACATTTCACCCGCGAAGACCTGGCCGCCATGGCGCAGGAGGTTTACGATGCGGTGAAAATTCCCGCCCACCACTACTTGATGTTCGACGACCTGGCGCGGCAATACGCTCTGGACCTGATGCTTAAATATCGGATCGCGGAAGGTCTACCGCTCTGTCTGGAATCGATGGACCTCGATCGTTGGGGGAAGGGGACACGTCTAGAGCACCGGTTTGCGCTGCTCAAAGGTTATGGGGGAGACGCGAAACCGATCCTCCCGGAACTGCGTGAGCTGAGATCGAAGTTTAAGTCCGACACCGAGCGCGCCGTATTTGAGGAGGTGATCCAAGCCATCGAGAAAGGTGAACTCGGCGCGCCCTTGGTTAGTCTGCACACACTCGTCGACGAGCAACTCGTGCGCGATCTCGCGGTGGTCGATGACGATCAACTACGTGTGCAAATTTGTCGCGCGCAGATGGAGCAGCGCAGCGACGAGTCGTTCTACCAAGCCGCCTGCCTGCGTCTGATCGTCGCGACCCTTGGAGCCGGAGCAGTCGACGATGTGAGCGCTGCGCTAGAGGCGGAGAACCCGATTTTGCGTGAGGCTGCCGAGCGCTTGGACTCTGTGCAGACGAAGTGACGTAGAGCACTCGCAAGATCGCTAGCCCGGACTTCTCACCTTCACTTCCACTCCACGCGGAGGAGCGCGCACTCGTCCGTTTTGAGTCCGGTCTCGCTGCGGCTACGATGTAGTTGTCGAGATCACCGATCGAGAGCTGGAGATCGCGACAAGAAAGATAGCGGGCGAGACGTCCCAAGCTCCTTTTCAATTGGGCAAGCCGTCGGTCATGCCCCTTGGATCGCGTTGATCTTTAAAGCACTTCGAGTAATATTATTCGTAGCGGCGGCTCCACCGCACCTGGTTGTTGGCGCCGGCAGAGAGGGGAGATAGTTGATCCCTAATTTCCGGGATGAGGCTCAGTTCCGGCTCACCACTTGTCAGTGCGGAACGCCAAGGCAGGCAGGCCGTCCTTGTTAAACAGGTTCGCCCAGTTGCGCTTTTTCGAACAGGCGAAGCGCACTGCGACCGGCTTGCTGACGGCTTC
>JBLHKE010000875.1:0-3116 GCA_047619485.1 Verrucomicrobiales bacterium
CCGGAGTCGAATCGAAAAAGCTTAGCAACGATGGATTGACCCCGCTGATCCTTGAACGCATGCGCACTCTGCGGCCACAGGATCCGCGCATGACCAAACTATGGTCGGCCATGGCCGAGAAGTTTCCGCGTGTGCTTAAACTTACTGGCAAGGCGGATGAATTCGCCCAGTCGAACATCACCCTCGACGGAGCATTCACCGTTGAGACCTGGCTGCGCCTCGCCCCGGGAGTTGACAATGCCGACGGCATCCTTGGACGTCCCGGCGGCGCCGACTTCAACTTCTACGACTCGACCTTCCGCGTCTACGGCGGTGCAAAAACCGGCGATCTCGCAGTCTCCACGCGCAAGTCGACGCCCGGCGCTTGGACTCACCTCGCGGTGACTCGCAACAAGCAGGGCGATCTGAAAATTTTCGTCAACGGCGAACTCGACGCCACCGGTACGAAGCGCCATCCGGCGGCGCTCACCGGTCTGAACATCGGCCAGACCACCCCGCTAGACGCCGGTTGCGCCGCCGAGTTCATGGAGTTTCGAGTCTGGATCTCCGAGCGCAGCGCTGAGGAGATTCGCGGGAATTTCGATCGACGTTTCGCAGGTGGCAAGAAATTACCTGAGAACCTGGCGCACTATTTCCCCTTCGGCGCCGATCCAACCAAGTTGAATGGTCAGGCGAAGATCACCGCCGTCGCCGAAGCCCCAGATCTCCTCGATGAAGCCGAGGCCGCCAAACAGGCCACTAAACTTGAAAAATTCCGCACGATTGCCAAGCAGCCCGGAGACCCCAAGCGCGGCAAGCTACTATTCGACGCGGTCTGCCTCAGCTGCCACACGGTCGGTGGCAAAGGAGCCGGCGCCGGCCCACCACTCGACGGCTCTGCGCACCGCGATCTCGACAGCCTGCTGCGCGCCATCCTAACACCCAACGCTGCCGTCGAGCCAGGCTACCGCACGTATCGGATCGAAACCCACGATGGTCGCCTCGCTGAGGGCTTCATGGTAAAACACGATCAGAACGGCGCGATCATCCGCGTCATGGGCGGTGCCGATCTGCAGTTCCCGCAAGCCGAGATCCGCCGCGCCCGCTACCTCAACCGATCCTTCATGATCGAAGGCCTGTTCGATGCTCTCGAGGAGCAGCAGGTGTCGGATATCATCACATACATCAGCACCTTGAAAGAAGACAAGGGAGCGGCCGCCGCCCCGGCGAAGCTGCAAACCTACGGCAAGCAAGTCAGCGCCTCAGGTATCAAGCACTCGATGTTGATCACCGGACCGAAGACCGTGCTCGTCGGAGAAAATGGTGAGATCCTCTGGCAGACCGCCGAGAATTCACGCGACGGTTCAGTCTTACCGAACGGCAACCTCTTAATCACCCACGCCACACACGCCCGCGAATACACCCGCGACGGCAAAATCATTTGGGAATACAAACTCAGCAAACAGAACGGCGAACTCGAACGCGCCACGCGTTTGGAGAACGGTGTCACCATGGTGGTCGAGCTTGGCAAAAAACCGCAGATCCTGGAGGTCGACCAAGATGGCAAAGTGTTAGTGCAAGTGCCGCTGCAACCCGAGACCGACAAGCAGCACATGCAGACGCGCATGGTGCGCAAGTTACCCAACGGCAACTACCTCGCGCCCCACCTGCTAGCCTTCGCGGTGAAGGAATACGACCCGACCGGAAAGGTCGTGCGAACCATCCACACCGACCTCGAGGAACTAGGAGGCAAAGCCAAAGAGAACTGGCCGTTCACCGCCATCCCGCTCGAGAATGGCAATATCCTCGTCAATCTCACCCACGGCAACAAGACGGTCGAGTTCGACAAGGACGGCAAGGTCGCCTGGCGCGCCGACAACACCACCAACCCCGGCTTATTCGCCGACCCCTGCGGCGGGCAGCGCTTGCCCAATGGCAACACCATCATCTGCAGCTACGGCCAGGGCGATCCGAAAAAGGCACGTATCTTCGAGCTGACACCGGACAAGAAAGTCGTCTGGGAGTTTTACCACCCGAACGCCGGCGCCCATGAGGTGCATGTCTTGACCACCAACGGCAAACCGATTACCGGCGATCCGCACCGCTAGTTGCAGCGAGAGGCAATGATGAAAACGCCTAGCGTCGTAGCGTAGGCATTAGCGAGCGTATCGCCAGCACGATCCCGTCTTCTGATAGCCAGTGCATGCTTGAAAGCTTGGCCCCTCTGAGTTGGCCGGTGTTGTCGGAGAGCGCACAGGCCATGCATGAACGGGAATGCCGTCGCGGGTGCATGCTAAAGCCAACGCGACGAAACGGTATCCCCCACACCGGACAGCATCGACCACCTCCAAGTCTCCGCGACCTAGATAAAAGGTGTTTCTTTCTCCGTCCGGTCCAGAGAGTCTTGTCGGACAGACGATGAGACAGCAGCCCAAAACATTCGCCCACCCCACGCCTACGCCACTCTTCGTGGCTGCCCTGACAACCCTGCTGGTGTCGCTCACCTTTGCCCAAGGCGATCCACCCCCTAACATTGTCATCATCTACGCCGACGACCTCGGCTACGGCGACGTGCAGTGCTACAATCCCGAGCGCGGGAAGATTGCCACCCCGCACATCGACCGGCTCGCATCGCAGGGCATGCGGTTCACCGATGCGCACTCCTCGTCGGGAGTCTGCTCGCCTTCGCGCTACACTCTCCTGACCGGGCGCTACCACTGGCGGTCGAGATTGCAGCGCGGGATCGTTAGTCTGTGGGGAGCGCCAGTCATCACGCCAGATCGAAACACAATCGGTAGCGTGGCAAAAGGAGAGGGCTACCACACGGCGTGCATCGGCAAGTGGCACCTCGGGTGGAATTGGCCGATCCCGCCGGGGAAGAAAAAGCTCTTCCGGACGACTGGCTACAAAGGGAAAAAAGATATCACAGCGACCGATGAACACAGGCAGGCATGGCGTGAAGTATTTTCCAAGCCGATCTCCGGCGGTCCGATTGCCGTCGGCTTCGGTGAATACTTCGGGACCGACGTTCCCAACTGGCCGCCCTATTGCTTCATCGAGAACGATCGGACCGTCGGGATTCCGAGCGAGTATGCGGCACCGCAACTGTTCGAGAAGAACCAGGCCAGCCAGCAGGG
>JBLHKE010000876.1:0-3116 GCA_047619485.1 Verrucomicrobiales bacterium
CTTATCGATGCCGAGTTTGCGCAGGTCGGTGTCGATGCCGAGCTGCCAGCGCGCGCGGTTTTTTTGGTAGGCCTCGCGGACTCTTGGGCTGCTGGTGTTGACCTCGAACTGCGCTCCGGTCTCGGGGTTTTCCATCCGCAGGCGCCCGGCGCGTGGCAGCTCTACCTCAGCCGGGTCGATGACCTGGACGGCGACGAGGTCGTGTTTCACGCTCGCTGCACGGATCTTCTCTTTCAACCCATCGCAGATGAAGTCTGAGATCATGAAGACGAGCGAGCGTCGTTTGACATTCTTGACGAGGAGTTCGAACGCGGCGGCAGGGTCGGTAAGCGTGCCCTGAGGTTGGCAGAAAAGGATTTCGCGGATCAATCGCAGCACGTGCGGGGAGCCTTTCTTCGGTGGGATGAAGAGCTCGACCTGATCGCTGAATAGGATCAACCCGACCTTGTCCTGGTTCTGTAGGGCGCTGAATGCGAACACTGCGGCGATGGTCGCGGCAAGCCGTCGTTTGCTGTGATCTTGGCTGCCGTAGTTCCCGGAAGCACTGACATCGACGGCGAGAAAGACACTGAGCTCGCGCTCTTCGACGAAAGTCTTGATGAATGGTTCGCCGACGCGTGCGGTGGTATTCCAGTCGATCGAGCGCACTTCGTCGCCGGGCTGATAGGCGCGCAGGTCGTCGAAGTCGATGCCCTGGCCTTTGAACGAGCTGTGGTACTCGCCCGCCAGCCGCTGGCGCACCAGCCCGCGGGTCAAGACCTCGATTTTTTTGACCTCGCGTAGCAGATCGGTGATGTCTTCTTGCGTGTACAAATGTTAGGAAGAGCTGAGAATTAGCTGTTCGCCCGTATTAAGGGACGACGATTTTGGAGAGCAAGGAGTCGATCACCTGTTCGGTGGTGACGCCCTCGGCCTCCGCCTCGTAGCTGAGAAGCAGGCGATGGCGCAGCACGTCGTGGGCGAGTTCTTTGATGTCCTGCGGGATCACGTAGCCGCGCCCCTGCAGGAAGGCGTGTGCCTTGGCGGCTAGCGTGAGGCTGATGGTGCCACGTGGCGAAGCTCCGAAGCGCACGAGGTTGCCGAGTTCCGGCGATAGCTTTCCGGCATCGCGCGTGGCGAAGATGATGTCGACGATGTAGTCCTTCACCGAGTCATCGACATAGACTTCGTTTACCACCTTGCGGCTGTCGACAATCACGCTGCCGCTGATGACCTCGTTGGTCTTTAGTTTCGGCGACGAGGTAGACATCATATCAAGAATCTGGCGTTCCTCGACCTTGGTCGGGTAGTCGACGTTCACTTTGAGGAGGAAACGGTCGAGCTGCGCCTCCGGGAGCGAGTAGGTGCCCTCCTGGTCGATCGGGTTCTGCGTCGCCATCACCAGGAATGGATCTGGCAGGGGATAGGTGGTGTCGCCGATGGTGACCTGCCGTTCCTGCATCGCCTCGAGCAGCGCGCTCTGAACTTTGGCCGGCGCGCGGTTGATCTCGTCAGCGAGGACGAGGTTGGCGAAAATCGGGCCGAGCTTGGGAGTGAATTCAGCGCTGCCCGGGTTGTAGATGAGCGTGCCGACCAAGTCGGCAGGAAGCAGATCCGGGGTGAATTGGACGCGGGCGAACTTCGCCGAGAGGCAACCGGCGAGAGCGTTGACCGTGAGCGTTTTTGCGAGTCCGGGGACACCTTCGAGCAAGATGTGGCCGTTTGCCAGCAGTCCGACGAGCAGGCGGTCGACCAGCGTGTCCTGCCCAACCAACACCCGCGCGAGCTCGGTGCGGACAGGTTTGACCCAAGAGCCAGAGGCCTGGGCGCGTGAGGTGAGTTCTGTGGTGTCGATTGCCATGAGTGTTCTTACAACGGAGAGGCGTCGCCGCTAGGGATTTTTGTTTCGGGCTTGGGCTCTCGCGAAGGGATTGCTCGCTCGGGTGACGACTAGGCTTTAATTTTTTCAGTTATGAGGCGTTGTTTGAGTTTCTGAGTAGTTACGCTTTCCCCGTCACGAAATCATCTTTCAGATCCCGCAAAACTCGAAGATTACCCCACTTGGCTCCCTTCATTCGCCGGCTGCCGCTCCTCCTCGCCGAACCAAATTGTTCCTTCCTGGACTGAAAAAATTGATCGACGAACTCCTGGCTACCCAGCACGACACCATCGGTGAAATACCGGATCCTGCACCGCAACGCCTCCGCCAGCGACAGCTTACCTCCTGCCGCCCAGACAGCCTCGATCTCACGTAGCGTAAACCCGCCTTTAGATTGCACGTCACCCTGCGCCTGCGCTGCCTCTTGTGCCGTGCGTGTTCCCTCCACCTCCGTGCCTACCCCGAATAGATACTCGCGGTAGGCATCGCGCGCTTTCGCCCAACTCGATCTGCGCCCAAACTCAATCGCCGACACCAATCCAGACCTAGCCAGCCGCATCCCACCAACCGCCGCAGCATACGAGCACCAGCGGTAGTCTTCCGGCCGCTCCGCTAACCCCGCCCGGACCGGATTGAGATCGATGTAGGCCGCGACCGCCCGCAGCGCCTCCGCCGAAGGCTCGATCAGCGAACACTTGAAGCGCCCCTCCCACAGGGTGCCTCGACGCTCGTGCGTGTAGTTGAAGGCTAGCGTCATGCGCTGCTTGAGTTCCTTCATGAAAAGCGAGAGGTCGAACAGCCGCCGCCTGACTCGTTCCGCGATCTCAGCGACGCCTTTCTCGTGACCGTTCTTGCGGAACATTTCCAACTCGCCGAGCAGCATCCGGGTCGAGAACTCGTCAGAGAAGACCGAGAGTTTGGCGAGCACATCATCGTCTGTCCAGCCATCCAACGCCCCTTCCTTGTCTGGGACTTCCATCAACAGGTGCAGGTGGTTGCCCATGAAACACCAAGCCAAAGCCCGCAGTCCAGAGAACTTCAACTGCTTGAAGAGGATCTTTCGAAACGTCTCCTTCTCGATGTCCCCAAACAGGATTTCCTGTCCAGCTGTCCGCGTAACGACATGCACAAACCGACTCCTACCGTCGGGTTCGCCAAGGATAAATTGCCTGCTTTTTCTCATAATCTACAGAGAATAGCAGCCTTTCGCGTCTTTAGTCAAGCAAGGGGTGCGTCCCCTAGCACCCGCGACGCAAGT
>JBLHKE010000877.1:0-3111 GCA_047619485.1 Verrucomicrobiales bacterium
TTGTCAGGAAATAAGTCATACAAAGATGCGCAGGAATTTTAGCCAGCACCAAGGCAGATTTCAGCGATTATAGCGGGCTATTTGAGTTGGAAGCTAACGTGGGTGATGGCCAAAATAACCAGCAGATCGTAGGAGTTATTTACTGACAAGCCCTAAGTTAGCCCGGCACGTATTGGAGCGTGCCGCCCTCCCAGACGAGCAATTCGAGCGCAGCGAGTCGCTCGGCGTCTTTTAGGATATTGACCTGAAAGTCGGTCGTGTCGAACACGCCGGTGCCGGAGACACCTTCGATCAAAAGATTCACAACCTCTTCCACCGTTCCGGCGTCTGGGATCGTCAAGTTGCCCGCAGCCATCGCGTTGGTCGCCATCGTGGCGAGGATTTGCGCGTTGCGGTGATGGCTGGCCTCACCGGCTCTCTCAGTCGCGCTGGCGACCATCGGCACCGCGATGGCCGTGATGATCCCCAAAATCGCGATCACTACCAGCATCTCAACAAGGCTGAAACCGTGCTTGTTGCGATTCGTGTTTGTCTGGTGGGCTGCTTTCATGATTTCATTTTACCACACTTGAGTCAAATTCACAATAATAAATCTCATTATTATTAAAATTATCAATTATGATTGAAAATTACAGTCGACACCCCCTCTCAAACGACCGATTCTCCGCCAACATGTTGCGATTCATCCCCATCCTCGTCCTCACTTTCCTTGGAATGCTTAGCGCTTCAGCCGCTGACGATCTCCAATCTGACATCAGCACCCAGGCCAAAGCTGCCCGCGCCATCCTCGACGCCTACCACGCCGAGAATCCCCGCAAATCGGAACGCACCCTTCATCTAGTCTACTGGAGCCCATCTGATCGCGAGCCAGCCGAAGCCTATCGCGACCGCCTGACGCGTATCTTCGAGGACATTCAGAAATTCTACGCCACCGAGATGGAACGCATCGGTTTTGGTTCGCGCACGATCCAGCTCGACTACGCCGAAGACAAGATGATCAACATCCACCTCGTACAAGGCGCGCGCCCATTCGCCGACTACGGCATGCAAGACGGCTCGAAGATCCGCAAAGAATGTGTCCCGACCTTGCGTAAGGCTGGCATCGATCCCGATCGCGAGACCATCGTCATCTTCTGCAACATGGCGAACTGGGATGAGGAGAAGAAAATCTTTACCCACAACAGCCCCTACTACGCTGGCGGCAATGCGGGTCATGGAACAGCCTGGCAACTCGACTCGCCCGAGCTCGACACAAAGAACCTCCCCCTGAAAGAGCCGATGATCCGCGATGGGCAGTATGGCAGGATCTCCCTCGGCAAGCACAACAGCATCTTCATCGGTGGCATCGCCCACGAGCTCGGCCACGCCCTCGGCTTGCCCCACAACCGCGAGCGCCCAGACGAGCGCACGGCATTCGGCACCGCACTGATGGGATCGGGCAACCGCAGTTACGGCGACGAGCTGCGCGGCGAGGGAAAGGGATCGTTCCTAACGCTGGCACACGCCATGCGCCTCGCGTCGCACCCACAGTTTTCGGGTTCGATCAAAAACCTCTACGCACCGAGCCGGGCGAAATTCAGCGAATTCCAGATCAAGACCGCCGAAAATTCGTTCACCGTCTCGGGGAAGGTCAAATCAGCCACGCCCGTCTACGGGATTGTCGCCTACATGGATCCGGCCGGCGGCAGTGACTACGATGCGACGACGACCACCGCCGTCCCCGATGCCAGTGGCAATTTCACCCTCGACTGCAACGCCCTTCGCAAAGGGAAACCTGCCCAGCTCAATCTGATTGCCTGCATGGCAAATGGAGCGACGCACCGACACTCGTTTTCATACCAAGTCGACGGACAGGGTAAACCTGACCTCTCCAGCCTACAGCTGAAGCTTGCGCTGGCGCCAATCATCGCGGGGTTGAACGCGCGCAATGCGGAGATCGGCAAGAAAATCGACGCATTGGAGAACTCTCGCGCCAAGGAGATCGCTTTGAGAATCGCCAAGCCAACCAAGCGCAGGGCGGCGCCATCATCCATCGACGACAAAATAGTCCCGCTCGCCGACACCACACCGAGCGTCGAAAAAGTCGGCTGGGGACGTCCGGCTTACAATCGCTTGCCCAGGTCGGAACTGATTCTGGAAGCCGCAGGCGAGATCTTCGCGACCGGTATCTACGCGCATGCCCCGGCCGCCCACCACTACGATCTCGATGGCAAATGGAAGACGCTCACTGGTAAGTGTGGAATCGCCGCCGGCAGCCGTGGATCCGTCGTCTTCGTCATCAAGGCAGATGGAAAAGAAAAGTGGCGCTCGCCAGTTACCAAGGCAGGGCAGTTGCAGCCATACAACATCGATCTCAGCGGTGTCGGCGAACTGGAACTCATCGTCGAAGACGCCGGCGACGGCACTGGTTCGGACTGGGGCCTGTGGCTCGATCCGATCCTTTCGAAGTAGTCGACGTAACTTCGATTTTAAAATCGAAGAGCGAAGAATCCGGTACTACATGCCGCGCGGGTGCCGGCGCACATACCCGGAGGTTGGCCGGTTTCGAGTCTTCCAGCGTGGACCGTGCTCGTCGCCGTTGCTCACCCAGCCAGTGTCCAACCGCAACCCTCCAATCGTGACGAACGAGTGGTCGTCTTTCGCCCAGACGGTGATCCACTTCCCCGGTCCGGGTTCGCCGTATTTCTTAAACGATTTCGACGGCAGCGGCGAGCCAAGCAAACCCGCCTTGATCAGTACGTAGGACACCGTGCCAGAGCAATCGTAACCCGAATCCTCGACGCGCGCATGACCTCCCCCGTAGCGATACGGCTTGCGCTGCAAATGGTTTCCAGCATTCACGGCGCGATGCACGACATGCGGAGCACTCCGCGGCGCAATCGCCTGGCGCTCATTGCGCAGGATGACCGCCTTGCCGTAGACTGGTTCATAGCGGTATTCCGCAGGCGCGCGCGAACCATTGCTGCAAGCGGGAACCAGCAGCGCGATCGCGAGCAAGATGAAACAGGATCTCCTCATGACGAACCGCCGCCATCCACGATTCATTTTTTCCTTACTCATCCCCTGGTGTGACGCCGAGGATAATATCGAATCTCGCCTCGAGCTCCTTGA
>JBLHKE010000878.1:0-3105 GCA_047619485.1 Verrucomicrobiales bacterium
TGCGTGTGGTGCGGGCGTTTGCGCGACAGGACTTCGAGATTTCCAAGTTTGCGGAGCCCAACCAGCTCTACCGGGACCGCAGCCTGCGCCTCCTACGCCTGATGGCGTGGTATTGGTCGATCTCGGATTTGGTGGTGTTGATCCAGCAGGCGCTGGTGCTGTTCTCTGGCGTCTACTTCATCTCGACTGGATCGATGACGGTGGGGACGCTATTTGCGTTCCTGATGTTTCTGAACATGCTGCTTTGGCCAGTGCGCCAGATGGGACGCACCCTGACTGAACTCGGTAAATCGGTGGTGGCGCTGACCCGGATGGGGGAGATTCTGTCGGCGCCGGAGGAGAGTGCGCCAGCGAACCCTACGACGCCTTGCACGCAGCCGCAGGGGGAGATCAACGTCGCGGACCTGGTGTTCGGTTACGGGGACGGGGAGACTGAAATCAATGGCATCTCCTTCGATGTGGAGGCCGGGCAGACGCTGGCGATTGTCGGGCCGTCGGGGTCTGGGAAATCGACGATCATGAGCCTGCTGCTGCGCCTCTACGACTACCAGTCGGGGTCGATCCGATTCGATGGTGATGAGTTGACTGATCTGGATCGCCAGTGGGTGCGTTCGCAGTTCAGCGTGGTGATGCAGGAGCCGTTTCTCTACTCGAAATCGATCGGCGAGAACATTCGCTTGAGCCGCGATGGAGCGCTGGATGACGATGTGACTGAGGCTGCGCGCCTGGCGAATATTCATGACACGATCTCGAGCTTTGGCGCGGGGTATTCCACCTTGGTCGGGGAGCGCGGTGTGACGCTGTCCGGGGGGCAACGCCAGCGGGTTGCTCTGGCTCGGGCGCTGTTGCAGGACACCCCGGTGTTGTTGCTCGACGACGCGCTGAGCGCGGTCGATGCCGAAACGGAGGCCACGATTCTCGAGGCGCTGCGGAGTCGTCACGGGCGGCGGACGACGATCGTGATTGCGCACCGGCTTTCCACCCTAGCCCACGCAGACAAGATCATCGTGCTGGAGGATGGACGCATCATCCAGCAGGGCACCCATGCGGAGCTGGTGGAGGCGCAGGGGCTCTACCGTCGTCTGTGGACAATCCAGACGGCATTGGAAAACCAACTCTCAAACCCCGCCGTGTCATGAACCAGGAAGTGCCAGAAGACACGTTCAGCGAGAAGTTCGACATGACCCTCTGGAAGAAGGTGTTCCGTCTCGCCTTGCGCTACAAGCGACTGTTGATCCCGCTGGCGATCGCGGCGGTGACGATCGCGGCGGTGGATGCCTGCTTTTCGCTGGTGACCCGCTGGGCGGTGGATGACGTCGATGAGATCAGTTCCATCATGGACCTCGCCCCGCACATGGCGGTGTATGGGATGTTGATCATTGGCTTGTCGCTGGGCGTGTTGGTCTTCATCCGCTCGGCGGGTGGCTTGGCAAATCACATGAGCCATGACATTCGACGCGACTGCTTCCGGCGGTTGCAGGAATTGGAGTTCAGCTACTTCGACCACCGTCCGACCGGATGGTTGATTTCGCGGCTTACGGCGGATTGCGACAAGCTCTCCCGCATCATCGCGTGGGGGACACTGGATCTCGTCTGGGCGCTCTGCCTGGTGCTCATCATTTCCGTGATCCTAATCGTCCTGAATCCGGTGCTCGGTCTGCTGGTGCTCTCGGTGGTGCCGCCGTTGATTGTCATCAGTGCGATCTTCCAGAAAAAGCTGCTGCTGAGCTCGCGGGACACGCGGAAGTTCAACTCGATGATCACGGCGTCCTTTGCCGAGGCGTTGCAGGGACTACGCACCAGCAAGGCGCTGGTGCGCGAGGATGAGAACCTTGATGAGTTTCAACGGCTGTCGTCGCAGATGTTCGGCGTCTCGATGAAGAATGCGCTGCAGTCGGCGGTCTACATTCCGATGGTGCTCACCTTGGGCAGCGTGGCCGCCGGCGTGGCGCTCTGGCGTGGTAGCGGGGACGTGATCAGTGAGAGTATGACGCTGGGAACCCTGGTGGCGTTTATTTTTTACGCCGGACAGTTCTTTAATCCGATCAACCAGATCGCGCAGGTGCTAGTGCAGATGCAGGGGGCGCAGGCTGCGGGTGAGCGGGTGCTCGAACTGCTGGCGACGGTGCCGGGGATCAGTGACAGCGATGCCGTGAAGGCGAAGCTTGCCGAGTGGGATCGAGAAGATCGTCCTGAAGGCATTGCGCCGGACGGCGGGACGCGGGAGATCGGGAGCATTGAGTTTCGCGCGGTGGACTTTTCCTACGAATCCGGTGAGGAGGTTCTGAAGGACTTCAATCTGAATGTGCGCTCGGGTGAAACGATCGCGTTGGTTGGGGCGAGTGGCGGTGGCAAGAGCACCATCGTGAACCTCGTGGCGCGGTTCTATGAACCGAGCGGGGGGGCGATCCTGGTGAATGAGGAGGATTTGCGGGACCGGAGTCTGGAGTGGTATCAGTCGAACCTCGGCATCGTACTGCAGGGACCGCACTTATTCAGTGGATCGGTGCGCGAGAATATCCGCTACGGCCGATTAGACGCGAGTGACGACGAGGTGCGTGAGGCGGCACGACGCGTGAATGCCGACGACTTCATCCAGGCACTGGAAGACGGCTACGACACGGATGTCGGCGAGGGCGGCAACCGGTTGTCGACTGGGCAGAAGCAGTTGGTATCGTTTGCTCGGACCGTGTTGGCCAACCCGGCGATCTTCATCATGGATGAGGCGACGTCATCGATCGACACCGAGACCGAGCAGTTGATCCAGCAGGGGCTGCAAGAAATTTTCCACGGTCGGATCAGTTTCGTGATCGCGCATCGCCTCTCGACCATCCGCACCGCGGACCGGATTCTTGTGATCGAGAAGGGTCGGATCATTGAGAGTGGCAGGCACGAGGATCTTTTGACCGCGAAGGGGCATTACCACGCTCTCTACACGCATCAGTTGCAGCAGGCGTTCGCAAGCGTGGCGCTGGGGGAAGATTCGACTTAGGGCTTGTCAGTAAATAACTCCTACAATCTGCTGGTTATTTTGGCCATCACCCGCGTTAGCTTCCAACTCAAATAGCCCGCTATCATCGCTGAAATCTGCCTTGGTGCTGGCTA
>JBLHKE010000879.1:0-3098 GCA_047619485.1 Verrucomicrobiales bacterium
ATGGTGAACGACGATGGCGAGGCATTGATCGGCGACGCCCCAGTGCGCATCGTTCGCCACCAGTATGTGCTGGGTGTGTTGGAATCCGGCGAATACCGTTTCCTCGTTCACTCTCGCAGTCAGACCGTCGCCCGCAAGGGCTTCGTCGTGCTGGGCAACGAGCGTGGACCCGAGGCGACTCTGCGGGCCGAGAACATCACCGAGGCAAAGGATCGTCCGCATCGATTCTCGATCAGCTACAGCGATCCGGATGGGCTCGAGCACGAGTCAATCGAGGAGGCACAGGTGATCGTGACTGGAGCTGACGGGTTTGAAGCTCGCGCCGAGTTGCAGGAATACGCGAGCACCGATGACGAGCCGAGCACGGGTGCGACTGCCGTTTACGTGATCGAGGCGCCAGGAGGTGACTGGGATCCACGCGACAACGGGCGCTACTGCGTGGGGGTCGAGCCTTCCTCGATCCTCGACTTGAATGGAAACGCGCTTGAGAACGGCCGGCTCGGATGTTTCCACGTGCGCATCGATGTCGAGCCACCTCACAACGACACCGAGGTGCGTGTTTCCGTAGCACTGGTCGAGGATGAATGGATGGCCACCGTCGAGATCATCCCCGCCACTGGAACGAGCATCAGCGTCGACGACTGGGGCGAGGTGCGGCATCACGGCAGCACCCATCTGGCGCTGGCCACGGTCACACAGGAAGACACTCCGAACAGCCCAATTGCAGAGCCGTTGGCGCACCGCTACTCGCTCGGGGCATTGCGCCCTGGCTCGCACGTGTTCGTCTTCAAGACCAATCTGCCTCACCGAGGAATCACTCGCTTCCGCGTCCCTGGAATGGACGGCGACCCGATTGATAACTGGCGTGAAGCTGCCGGTGTTCGAGATGGTGAAGATGACGCGGACGGCGATCTCCAAGGCATTCTCGCCGAGTATTTCTTCGCGCTCGACCCAAGGCGGCCTGACCGGCCGCACATCGCAGCGGAGATCATCGAAGACGAGCAGGGCGATCGTCACCTCGCGCTGAGATTTCGCCGACTGCTAGCGGCCGATGGCGTTAGGCAAGTGATCGAGGCCTCACGAGATCTGCGCCACTGGGACGTGGTCGACGCCGAGACCGAAGTCGTCGAGCAAGACGTTGATATCGACGGCACCGAAGAACTACTCGTCTGCCTGAGAGAGCGTCTCCAGCAGGGCGGCTACCGCTGGCTGAGAATCCGCGTCGTTCCTGAAGTGGAGTAGTGCCATTTAGCGAGACCCAAGAATGGCGAAGACGACGCTGTCCAACCGGCTATCGCCACGGACTCGAAAATTGAGGACAGCGAGAAGTCCAAATCAGAATCGGAGGAGCGCTGCCAGTAGCGGGTGGCAGGTTTCAACCGTTATGCCAAGAAATGAGTAGCCCGAGAATTTTCAACTGGTCGTGGAGTCGGTCGCTACCACAGTTCGTCGCGTTAGTTATATCGATTGCGGCCATTTATTGAATTTTTCCAGTAGAGGGAAGAAGTGGATCAGTGGCAATCGGCGCGTTGATCTACGTCGCCTATTCATTTGCCGCCAGAAAGCTCCTAGGGATGCACCATCAACGAGGGATGCAGGCATTTCGCGCCGGGCGTTATGAGGAGGCGCTGCCGGTTGGCGGCCTTAGACCTTGCCGCCTAAATTAAAGATGGCATCTGCTGACAATTTCAAAGGAGAGGCAATCAGGTATTGGGAGCTCAGAAGGATCTTCTGGAATTTGCTCCTCGTTCTACCCGCGAGTCTCTCCTATTTGGCCGGTAGTGCGGTTGCGGTGGGGGATTGGGGATCCACCCTTGTTTGGATGGCCGGGGGTTGCCACCATGTTCTGCTTCTCGGCGGTGGCGGCCAACATCTGCTACTCGTTCGCGTAAGTGATTGAATTTTGGATTGAGGGCGCCTCGGCGGAAGCTGCCTATCGGAAACATGACCGCCAGGTCCTGGTCGTCCTAGGTTGCTTACTCGGCGTGGGGTTGGCGTTTGGTGGAGGCGTTGCAATTGTGCAGGCGCAGTATCCAAGCCAATACGTTGGTGGGGTTCATGCCGCTCCCTTGCGGTGGCATTGACATTGGTTACGTGTCCGATTGCAGGGTGGCGGCATTCTTGGAGGAGGGGGTGGAACTTGTTGCCGGGTAGACCTACGTGGTGAATCAGTTTGGGCTGATGAGTCGAATTTTCGGGGGTGCACGCACGTGAGCTGCGACTGAAGCGAGGCGGAGAATCCTAGCTGGCGCTACTTGTTCTTCTTCTTGCCGCGCTTTGGTTTCGCTGGCTTGGGCTTGCCTGAGAGGTAGGCGATGCGGTCGGTGACGTAGCGGTCTAGCTTGACGGTGACATCTTTTTCCGAGAGATCGGATTTCTGAGCGGCTTGACCATCTTGGAGGAGGGTGGCGGTGTTGAGAATGAGGTTGGCTTCGGTCGGGGTGGTGGCTTGTAGTAGGGCTGCCTTAATCAGGGCCTGGGAGCCGGGCTCCCCGATTAGTCCGAGGAACTCGGCGGCGCGGGTGCGCACGAGGGGGACAGGAGACTCGGCGGCGAGCTTGGCCATCCGGGACTTCAATTTTATGGCAGATTTGCCATGGCTGCTGGCGACGATGCAGGCCCAGTATTGCTTCCACGGATGGTTGGAATCGAGCGCCGCTTCTAGCTGGGCTTCGGCTGCTCTGAAATCGATCAACTGCAGGTTGGCGATGTCGATGATTGAAGCGATTTCGGCGGAGTGCTGTTTGCCGAACGCGACTGGGTTCTGCATGGCGGCCTCGACCATGTGCGGCTCGGGGTGGAAGCTCAGGTCGTTGATCTTCTTCACCTGCTCGGTGAGCAATTCACGCATCTCGGTGAGTTTGGCTGCGTGTTTTGGATTGGTGGCGAGGTTGTTGATCTCGTGGGGATCGGTCTCGATGTCGTAGAGCGCTTCTGGGGAGCGGGGGAGGTGGAACTGCGATTGCGCTTCGTTCAGCTTGCCTGCTTTGAATAGATCGCGCCACTCGCGGTAGGCGATCATCTTGTAGCGGTAGTCGTTCTGCAGGCTGTCGAAGTTGAACGGCTGGTAGTTGCGCTGGTAGGTGAAGTTGGCTTTG
>JBLHKE010000880.1:0-3090 GCA_047619485.1 Verrucomicrobiales bacterium
ATCTGCGCGAGCACGCCAGGCGTGTCATCGACGGTGAGCCTCAAGTAATACTGCGAGACGGTCTCGCCGATCGGCTTCGCTTTGCCGAAATCACCATGCGGGATAAAACCGCTGGCGCCGACGCCGTTGGTAATGTTCTCGACCACGTCCGCGAGGTCGCTGATGACGGCGCTCGAGGTCGCATCCTGCCCGGCACCACTACCGTAGAACAGCGTTTCGCCGACCACATCGCCGTGCACTAACACGGCATTAAAAACACCACCCACCGAAGACAGGATGTGACTTTGCGGGATGAGTGAAGGTTCGACGCGCACCTCGATCTGACCGTCGTCGTCCTGCCGGATCACCCCGAGCAGCTTGATGTCGTAGTCGAGGTAGTCGGCGAACTCCACATCGATCGGGGAGATATCCTCGATGCCCTTTACCGAGACCTCGCCCGGCTTGATCCAGAATCCGTACGAGAGCCACGCGAGGATGATCGCTTTGTGCCCGGCGTCCCAGCCATTCACGTCGAGGGTCGGGTCGGCCTCGGCGTAACCTAGGCGTGTCGCTTCTGCGAGCGCCTCATCGAAAGCCATGCCGTCCGCCATCTGGCTGAGGATGAAGTTGCTGGTGCCGTTGATGATGCCGTAGATCGCCTCGATCTTGTTGCCGACGAGCGCCTCCTTAACCGCCTTGATGATCGGGATACCACCCGCGACGGCCGCCTCGCAGTAGAGCGGGACGTTTTTCTCCTCGGCGAGTTCGATCAACTCTTTGCCATGCTCGGCGAGTAGCGCCTTGTTGCCAGTGACCACCGGCTTGCCCGCCTCGAGCGCGGCCTTGACGAAATCGTACGCCTCCTCGGTACCACCGATTAGCTCGACAATCACGTCGATGCCATCATCCTCGACCAGGTCGAGCAAACGCGTCGTGATCAGCTCGGCGGGGACGTCGACATCCCGTTTGCGCGTCGGATCGCGGACGGCGATTTTCTTCACGACCAGATCGGCTGAGGTGCGCTCGTTGAGCAGCACCCGGTTTTTGTCGAGGTTCTTGTAGACACCGGCGCCGACGTTGCCGAGACCGGCAAGTCCGATGTTCAAAGTTCGTGCTATTTTGCTTGCTGGCATCGCGGTCTGAGAGGGCTGGCAAGTATTGGTGGGAAAGCCCTCCCGCGCAAGTAATTACGGGCTGCGCTTGCGGCGCAGGCGGCAGATCAAGAGCGCCAGCACAAGGCCGACGACAAGGCCAACGATCGCCGCGATCCACACGGCTGGTTTCGCAGCATTGAGAATCGGGTTATCTAGGGCGTTCAGCGATATGTGGTAGCCCGCGATGAGCCATTTGCCATCCTGCAGAACGAGCGTGGCCGTCCAGCGGCTCTCGAACTCATACGACTTGCCGAGCAACACATAGTCAGCGACCACCCGCCCGCTGGAGATGGCGGTATCGTCCCCGTGCAGGACCGAGAGGCGGTCGGCCTCGTGTGGCACCCTGAATTTGACGAACGCATCCTTCCCCATGCGATCGTAGAACCGACGTAGCTCATCCACGCCGTGGCAGGTCTCCCCATTCTGCCACGTGACGGTGACGTCGGGGTGCACGAAAGCCATCATCAGATCGATATCGCGCGACTCGATCGCCTCGATCACCGCCGCGCGGGTCACACGCAGTTGTTCGTGGATTGGATCCTCTTCCTGCGCGACGGCGGTTGAGGCACAGATAAATAACAGGACGATGAGGAACGATTTCATATTGGCAGTTTGAGTGGCGACGGGGGAATTGGCAAGCCGCGTGGGCTCGGCAGAAAAGCAGCTTCGATTTGCAATCGGAGCCCGCAGAATTGGGCTGTCGACTCTGGCACTGGGCTTCGACATCACTTGCGATGGGGATCGTAGTTCCAGCGATCGAACTCCGGCCGCCAGGCATCTGCCAAGCGCTCGACCACCGCCCGACCCAGCGGCTTGAACTGGTTCTTCTTGTAGCTGCCCAAAGAAGTCAGGTAGCGCTCTAGCTCTGGTTGATAATCCGCAAACCCAGGGAGCGATAGCTTGCTGTAAATCTCCCGGACGCTGCTGACGGGATCGGCTTCCAACGCGTCGAACGACAGCTCGTGAAATCGCCCCTCGGGAATCAGCGAGCGCTGTTCGTGGAACGCATCATGCAGCGCGCGATAGCGGGCGATGATCTCGTCATCCACTTGGGAGCGATCAGGTTTCTGCAAGTAGGTGTACCAGACCGCCGTGTCCCAGTAGTGGCGCGTGGAACGGAACACGTCATGCGGATGGCGGTGGATGTGCACGAAGCGCGCATCTGGAAATAGTTCGAGCAAGAGACGGATGCGCGCAGTGTGTGGCGGCGACTTCAAAACTAGCGGTCGACGGTATTTCAGTGTCAGTTTCTTACAGAACCACAGCAGCGCCCGCTTCCACTCGTCGATTTCTGAGACAGGAACGCCATCGAAACTGAGATAGCGCTCGAACTTTACCATCCGCCGCGGGAACGAGATCCCGAGGTAGGGAGATTTCAGCGTCATCAGGCATGGGGCAAACTCCTCCTCCTGCGGTTGCGCGAAGCCCATCGCCACGTTGTCCATCGGGCGCTTGTCCGGTACGAGCTTGGCAAAACGACGACTATTCTTTTCTTCACTGCTGAGGAAGGTCGACGGGTTGGTAACTTGGTAGGTGTTCGCGAAGGCGAAATTTTGCGTGTCCTTGGCGAGCATGTTGTGCAAGTGCGTGGTGCCACTGCGCCAGTGCCCGAGGATGAACAACGGCGGTCCGGCCAGTTCTGTTGCACGCACCGCCTCATCGTGACGAGCTTCCCGGCGTGCATACAGCGAGTTCATCGCGGCCGCCACCGAGACAAACAGCGCCCGGTGCCAATACGCCGGGCTGACGCGATTCTCGCGCAACAGGCGTAGCCATGGAGACAGCGTGATCCCAGCGAGGTAGTTGTTGGCAGTCGACCAGCGGTATTTGAGTTCTCCCGACATGGCCACGAACATAGCGGCAAGTGCCCTCACAGCAAACTGGCCTGTCCGACAGCCATCGTGTATACAGATCCTATGCCCGACAAAAAGAAACCCAGCCCGACCGGCCTGCTGCT
>JBLHKE010000881.1:0-3079 GCA_047619485.1 Verrucomicrobiales bacterium
CCGACACAGCGCCGGATCTGGTACGGCTTCGGCGCCTACCCTTCGGGCAAGCTCGGGCTCGCGGACTGGGAGAGGCACAACCGAATGGGCGGGCCAATCGCGATCAGTATCGGTCACACCTGGCATGGCCTGAATCCGGAAAAGGACTTCACGGTCCATCCGGAGTGGTTTGCGCTGGTCGGCGGTAAGCGTCAGCCGACCAAGCCGTGCTACAGTCACCCGGCAGTGCTGGAGCGCGCGATCGCATCGGCTCTGAAGCAGGCTGCGCGGGGACAGGAGATGATATCGATGACGCCGCCCGACTTCCTGGGCTACTGCGAGTGCGAGCGCTGCCTTGCCACGTGTGGTGGGGCGAAGCCGTTCGAAGATCACCGTTCCCTCTTTGCCAATCGACCAGATGGGACGTTGATCAACGTGACATCCGAGACCCTGTTCACCTTCGTCAACGGGGTGGCGGCCGCGGTCGCAGCGGAACACCCGCAGGTCATGATCGGTTGCTACGCCTACAGCGCCTACTCGCACCCGCCGTCGTTCGCCCTCCATCCCAAAGTCTACCTGCAAACGACGACTGCGTTCCGCCGCACCTCGATGACTCTCGAACAACAGATTGCGGCGTTCGGCGAGAAGACCGAGCAGGTCGGGATCCGCGAGTACTACAGCGTCTACCAATGGGACTGGGACTCCCCATCTCCAGGCAAGATGGCGCCCGCCACCCTAGCGAAAGACTTGCGCTTCTTCCACCGCAATGGGGTCACCGCCATCAATGCCGAGGCCTCCAATAACTGGGCGGTGCGTGGCGTTGGCTACTACCTTGCCGCGCAGTTGATGTGGGACGTCGACGTCGATGTGGAAGAGATGCTGCGCGACTTCTACCAGAAATCCTTCGGTGCGGCGGCGATCGTGATGCAGCGCTATTACGCGCGCTGGGGCGGAGCCGAGTTCGCGGTGTTAGAAGACCCGCGGGGCGTGCCAGCAAAATCGGTGTTCGCAGAGAAGGGTGGATTTGATGTCCTAGCATTGCGAGCAGCCTTCTGTGACCTCGATGAAGCCGTGCGCCTGGTGCCTGCGACTTCAGCCTATCGCGAACGTATTGACCAGATCCGCATGTATGCGCACTACCTCGCGTTGCGCTACCGCCTCCACCTCGCCGAGGTTGCCAACGATCCGCGCGCCATCGTCGAAGCCATCGAGGCTGAGACTCGCTTCGGTGGCCGCCTCACCGACACTCATATGATCCACACCCGCCCGCTCCTCGGCAAAGCTTTCCTGCGCAGGTTCAAGAAGCACGAATCCCTGCTGACGGGCGTCGCGGAGGCGCAACATAGCGGTAAGGGCTGGCGACAGATCGGCAAGCCGCCATCACTGGAAGAACTGGATCACCTGTGGGACGCGGATAGGCAGGTGCTGGGCATCGCGGAGTGACGGTTTTGCGGAATTGTCGGGAACCTTGAACTCACTGAATGTGAACGTCGCCTGCTGTCAGATTGCGATGCGAAAGGAGAAGCCTGGTTCCGAGACCTCTGAGGCGTCGGCGGATTAATTGCACCCTGCAGAGTTTGTGGAGCCGTCTAATCTTCTCGTTCGCTCGCCGGTATGTGCACGACTGTCAGCGCGCAGGTATTGAAGCTGAGTTTCTTGCGTTTAGCATCCATGCCGCCGCGGTTGCCATGCCAAGTGATGTAGACTTTATCGCCCTGCGGGGAGACTGCCGTCGCATAGCTACCCATCGTGGTGAAACCAGTTCGCTCCTCACAGGACGGATGCAGGAAGGCGATCACCTTGCGACCCCCGTTTTTTAGATCGTATTGCACCAGCGGAGCGCCGTCTTTGTAGCTCCCTCCGTGGGAACCGGCGATGAAGTAGAGGTAGCGCTCGGTGAATGGGTCGAGATCGATCGAGGTGATGTAATCTTCCTCAGCCACAGTCAAGCCGCCGAGCTCGCGGGCAGTCTCGGTCTTGGTGTCGAACTCCCACAGATGGTCGCCATCGACCGTGTAGACTTTCCCCGAGCGGCTTTCGCGGGTCGCGGCGCGTAGCCCGAGCTCGGCAGCGATCGCTTCCGGCTTACCGGGCGTTTCCGGATCGAAGCGCACCAGTGGAGATGCGACCCCGCGACTGGCCTCGCGCTGGAAATAGACCCGCCCGGTCGAGGGCGCGAAAATCATCGCGCGGTATGGGCCGCGATCGTCACTGTATAGGACTCGGTTTTTTGCCACATCATAGGCGAGAAATTTTATATCCTTGTTCTTGTGATCGCCGTCTGCAGTGCCGGCGTAGAAGATCCGGCGAGCCGGATCGAGTTCGCCGGTCGGCAGGCATTGGTTGGGCAGCGGGGCGTGCGCGACCACCTCGCCGCGCCCATCCTCCGGGTGGCAGCGCAGGATCCACGAGCCGGAGAATCCGTTCTCCGGCACGGTCGCTCGGGTGCTGCCGCGGTGGGTGGAGAAATACAACCAGCCGTCATCGCCGAGCGTCAGGCGGCTGTGGATTTTTCCGGGTGTGTAGTTCGGCTCGGGAACCTTGATGATACTCCGGATGTCGCTGAGCAGTCGCAGTGTTTTTTTTGTCGAGTCATACTCGTAGACGAAGGCGTTGCCGCGCGGTGCCAGGTGGTCGCCGATCGATGTGTAGTAGCGGTCGCCGACAGCGAGCCCATCGCCCCACACCGACCACGGCTTGCCGGGGTAGGTTTGGCAATCGAAGTAGAGGAAGTCGATGGTCGGTACCGCCGTTGCGATTTTTACGCCCGGTTTTAATTCACCGCTCGGTTTCAATAACTTGGCAGAGCTCTCGCTGACCGTGCTGACACCGCCGGGTAGTTCCGGTGGCCAGGTGAGATTAGCTTGTGCGAATCCAGTTTGATGGACGAGCCCGGCGAAAATAGTGAGTAGGATGAAACGATACATGAGTGGAGCGTGCCATCACGGCACTTCGATCATCAAGACCTGATCTTTACGGACGTCCTTGCGCCTAACAATGTTCCCGCCCGGCGTGCGAACTTCCACATCCACCGACGTCAACCCGCCGAGCCCGAAATGCGCGCTTGGAATTTGCCCGCTGGCGTAGCCATACCCGGTGG
>JBLHKE010000882.1:0-3068 GCA_047619485.1 Verrucomicrobiales bacterium
TCTAGATAGGCATCGTCGTTGCCGCCGAATACTGTGCTGTAGGTGAACTCCATCGTACGGGTGGAATTAATCACTGGGCCGGGAGAACCGGGACTCGAAAAATCTGTGAACGCCGCGATCCTCCCGACGCCGCCGCGCACGGTCTTCCCCAGCACGATCAGATCCTCGCCGACGTAAGACGCCTCGGTCGGTAAGTTGAGGTAGGGGTGAAACCTCACCCCGGAGGACGGGTTGATCGGTGCCGACAGCTCGCTGAGGAGAAGGTCTGTCGCCTCGCCAGCCGAATTTGGAATGTTGTAGCGAGCTACATAGCTGCGATCCACGAAACTCCCATCCTGCGCGACGAACCGGATTGTCGCACCAATGGGCGCGAGGAAGTGCCGTGCGCTCACGAAGTGCCGCGGCGACACAAGGGTGAACTGCTTGCGTCTATCCACCGCCTCGCCAGCGGTCGGGGTTAAAAAACCGACGCCACAAAGGTCGACACCGGCATGGACGAAGTTCGAGTTTGGGATCGGGGCCGACGGGAAGCCGGTGAAACGATCGTGACTGGCTGAGCTGTAGTTGCGCAAGACCAGCCCAGATGCAGACGTCGCGAGGCAGGCTACGACAGCCACGATGGCAACTGGGAGGGAAGTCATAAAATACACTACTACTGGAACGACGAATCGCGATTTTTAGATGCAAGCGGCTACCAACTTCCCGCTTCCTCGCCGTCCCGACCCGCGTATCGTAGTTTCAACTATGCAGCAACCAAAACGTATCATCGTCCTCGGCGCCGGATTTGGCGGTCTAGCGGCCTGCAAGAATTTGGCGAAATCTGGCTGCGAGATCACGCTGATCGACCGGCAGAATCACCACTTGTTCCAGCCATTGCTCTACCAAGTCGCCACGGCGGGGCTCTCGGCCCCAGAGATCGCCCAACCGATCCGCGACATCTTGGCGAAACGCAAAAATATCAAGATCGTGATGGAGGAAGTCGAGTCGATCGATCTCGATAAGAAGGAGGTGCGAACCACAGGCCAGCATCTGCCTTACGACTTTCTCATTATCGCACTGGGTGCGGTGACCGGTTATTTCGGCAACGACGGGTGGGAGAAACATGCGCCCGGACTAAAGACGCTAGAGGACGCGACCCGCATCCGCCACCGCGTGCTGGGGGCATTCGAAAAAGCAGAGATCTGCGATGACGCCGAAGAGCGCAAACGCCTGATGACCATCGTCGTGGTAGGCGGCGGACCGACCGGCGTCGAGATGGCTGGTGCCTGCGCCGAACTCACACGCAAGGTGCTGCGCGACAACTTCCGTAACATCGACACCGCCGATACCCGCATCCTACTGGTCGAGGCCACCGCCGGCATCCTCGGCAGCTTCGACTGGAGCCTGTCCGACTACGCACGGGAAAAGCTCGAACAGATGGGCGTCGATGTCCGATTGGGAAAACCCATCGAGGATCTCGGCGCGGACTTCGTGCAGATCGACGGGGAGAGAATCCCCTGCGAGAACATCGTCTGGGGCGCCGGGGTGCAGGCGAGCCCGATCACGCGATCGCTCGGCACCGAGCTAGGTCCCGGGGGGCGAATCCCGGTGCAACCCGACCTCAGCCTCGCCGATCGTCCGGAGGTTTTCGCCATCGGTGACATCGTCAGCCTCACCGACGTTGCGGGAGTCCGAGTACCCGGAGTGGCCCCAGCCGCGATGCAGATGGGAAAGCACGCAGCCAAGCAGATCAACATCGAAATCGAACACGGCAGCCCAAGCCGTGAGCCCTTCACCTACTGGGACAAAGGTTCGATGGCGACGATTGGCCGCAGCGCCGCCGTCGCCGAAGCCGGTGGGTTCAAGATGCGTGGTTTCATCGCGTGGCTCGCGTGGCTATTCGTCCACCTGCTACTGCTCGTCGGATTACGCAACCGCCTCGCCGTCTTCATCAACTGGGTGTACTCCTACGTGAACTACAAGCGCGGCGCGCGTATCATCACGCGCCTAGAAAATGACTAGTTCGGGGTAACTTCGATTAGCTCTGAGCAAATTCGCTTTGAAAATCGAGCTCGAGCGACCAAGCTATCACACCCCATGCCCGAACCAATCAGCATCGCCAAAACCACCGACCTAGAGGAAGGCCAAGGAAAATGTTTCGTCGTCAACGACCACAAGATTGCCGTCTTTAAGAGCGAGGGTGAATTCTACGCGATGGACGACCTCTGCACCCACGCCGATGCGCCACTCTCGGATGGCTGGGTCAACAAGGGCTGCGTCGCCTGCCCGTGGCACGGCGCCGAGTTCGATCTTAAGACCGGTGCCGCGATGACTCCCCCAGCCTCTTCGCCGGTGAAGACCTACCCGGTCACCATCGATGGCGAAGACATCCGGATCGAGATGTAGAGATCCTACCTCTCCCCCATCCCCAGACCAACAAAACGATGAATTACAGATCACCTTTCGCCGTTTGCGTCACCCTCGCGTGCTAGATCTTCATCGCCCCAGCTGCGGAGTGGGTCGCCGACAATGATTGCGTGGATACCGACCCCGGAACGACCGCTCCCAACGCCACCAATTTCGGCCTCGGTCGCTCCTACCTTGGCGACGGCAGCACCGGCAACCTGATCGACTTTGCCACCGGCGCAGACACCGGCGTAACCGTGACATTTGTCGAAAATTTCTCCATCGGGAACACCATCAACTGGGCAGGCGACAGTGCCGATTACGCAGCAGGCAGCGATGCTCACGCAGTGTTCTCGGATTACCTAAATCTGGCTGGCAACATGAGCTACAACGACGCCCCCGGCTGGTCGCTCGATCTCGAATTTTCAAACTTGGATCCTGCCACGCGCTACACATTTGTGGCCACCGCTAACCGCAACGGTGGGGTCGACCACCAGGATAGAATCACCAACTGGAGCGTCCGTGGAATCGAGGAATCAACCTACGCTAGCTCTCCGGGCGCCCAAAAGGTGAGTGAACTAAGGGCTTGTCAGGAAATAAGTCATACAAAGATGCGCAGGAATTTTAGCCAGCACCAAGGCAGATTTCAGCGATTATAGCGGGCTATTTGAGTTGGAAGCTAA
>JBLHKE010000883.1:0-3065 GCA_047619485.1 Verrucomicrobiales bacterium
GACCAGGACGCCTACGTGCGCAGTGACTACATGCACAAAGATCGCAATGGCAAACTCAAGAAGGGTCCGCTATGGGACCACAACCTGATCATGGGCACCGGCTGTTGTTTCGACAACAAGAACCCGATCGGCTGGCAGTATCAGAATAACTACAACCGTGGCGGCCGCGACCACAACTACGAGCCGGACTGGTTTGTCCCCCTGATGCGCGATCCTGATTTCCGCCAACAGGTCATCGACCGCTGGACCGAGCTGCGGCGCGATGGCGCGCTCGAGATGAACAACCTGTTCGCGAGACTCGATGCTCAGGCGGACCCGCTCGCCGAGGCAGCCGTGCGCAATTTCACAAAGTGGAACACACTTGGCCAGAACGGGCCCGGCTTCAGCTCGCCCTCAACCTCTACCTGGGATGAGCAGATCGACTTCATCAAAAATTGGCTAATCCAACGCCTGGGGTGGATCGACAGTGAGTTCCTGACCGCCCCAGAACTGACACCGGCCGACGGTGTCGTGGTCGCGGGTGGCAGCGGCGTCACCGTGCAGAGCGCCGAGCCGGTCTACTACACGACTGATGGGAGCGACCCCCGCCTCCCCGGCGGCGGTATCAACCCGACCGCACAACAACTCCCGCCGAGCGCTGGCGAAGTGCCGATCACGATCTTCGCCCGCGGCACAGAGTGGGCGTTTCTGGACGACGGTTCGAACCAGGGCGCGAGCGACATCGTGGCGGGTCACCCGTCCTACGGGACAGGCAACTGGAAGCACCCCGACTTCGACGACGCAGCCTGGCTACCGGGCGACGGCATTCTCGGTTTCGGCAACCTCGGATCACCCGCAGCCCCAATCGCGACGCCGTTGAGCAGAGGGCCTGCTGGCCAACAACACCGGACTTATTACTTTCGTAGAACTTTCTCCGTCGCCAATGCGGCAAGTGTGATTTCTCTCAGCGGTGAAGTGCTGCGCGACGATGGGGTGATCGTCTACCTCAACGGCAAAGAGATCGCCCGGAGTAACATCGCGGATGGACTGGTGCTCGGTTACGAAGATCTCACCGGCGGTAGCCCTGCCAGCGGCAACGATGAGGACAGCTATCAAACGTTCACGCTAGATCCGGGTGATCTCGTCGAAGGGGAGAACCTGATCGCCGTCGAGCTCCACCAGGAGAGTACCGGCAGCAGTGATGTCGGCTTTGATCTGGAACTCGATGCAACCATCCCCCCAGGCGATGCCCCCACAGTCAGCATATCGGGAACCACCCAGCTGCGCACCCGCGCGCGTGCTGCCTCGGGCGAATGGAGCGCCCCGTCCGAGGGCATCTTCGTCGTCGGCACCGCCGCCAGCGCCGCCAACCTGACGATCACCGAATTAAACTACCACCCGTCCGACCCCACCCCAACCGAGGCCGCCGCGGATCCGACCTATCGCGATGACGATTTCGAATTCATCGAGTTCAAGAACACCAGCGCCAGCGAGATCGACTTGAGCGGCGTCTCCTTTGTCGATGGGATCACTTTCACCGTTCCCGCCACCACCATCCTGCAACCCGGCGCCTACGCTCTGATCGTCGAGAACCAGGCAGCTTTCGAACAACGCTACAGTGCAGGGCTGCCGATCATCGGAACCTACGCCGACAAATTCAGCAACGATGGAGAATCCCTGCGTCTGGTCGACATCGAGGGCAACGACATCGCCAACTTCACTTTCAACGACACCTGGTATCAACCGACCGACGGCGATGGCTACACGCTCGTGCCCGTCGACGAAGACGCTACCGATGCCGACAGGAGCAATCCAGCCAGCTGGGGCATCAGTTGCCTGCTACTCGGCACCCCGGGCGCAGCCAACGGTGGCGTCCTCTCCCACACCTTTGAAGGCTGGCTCAACTATCACTTCGACGCGGCGGAAAGGGCCGACCAAAGCATCAGTGGCCCGCTCGCCGACCGGGACGGGGATGGGATCGCAACCCTGATCGAGTTCGCTCTAGAGCTCAACCCAAACCGGTCCGACAGCAGCGGTCTGCCTAGCGCCGATAGGATCATGATCGGGGAAGACGATTACCAGACGATCTCGTTCAAACGGCCCCAGAAAGTCCTCGGCATGACCTACCAGGTCGAGATGTCCTCCGACTTACAAACCTGGACCCCAGACCCCGTCGCCGTCGGGGTTCCAAGCGACAACGGCGATGGCACTGAAACCGTCACCTATCGCGACCCCGACCCAATCGGGCAAAACCCTCGCCGCGCCTTGCGCCTGCGAATCTCTTTGGAGAACGACTGAGAAGGCACGCTCAGAAAAAGTCGTGTCCATTCGCGCCATCCGTGGTTTCTTCTCAGCCAAGTGAGAATCCAATCCGCCAAGTTCGAGCTCAGCGCTCTAAGCCTCGACACCTGCCCGGTGTCGAAACTCCCCGAGTTCGCCTTCATCGGCCGGTCGAACGTCGGAAAATCCTCGCTGCTCAACATGCTGTCGAACCAGACCGGCCTGGCGCGCGTCTCAAAGACCCCCGGGCGCACCCGCGAGATCAATTTTTTCACCATCAACGATAAGTGGAGCCTCGTCGACCTCCCAGGTTACGGATTCGCCAAGGCAAGCAAGTCCGATCGCGCTCGCTTCAACGAATTCGTCTCCGACTACCTCACCGGCCGCGACAACCTGCGCTGTGCCTTCGTCCTCATTGATTCGCGCCACGAGCCACAGGAGATCGACCTCTCGTTCGTGCAGTGGCTCGCGGAAAACCAGATCCCGTTCTCGCTCGTCTACACCAAAGGCGACAAGGTGAAACCGACCCTCGTGAAGCAACACATCAAACTGTTCACCGAAGCGATGTCCGAGTGGTGCGAAGGCGAACCCGAGATCTTCACCACCTCCGCCAAATCGAGGGACGGCCGCCGCGAGCTACTGGAGTTCATCACCGATATCATCGAAGCGTAGCGGAAAAGTCGGGAGAGTGGATTTGCAGTCTTCACTCTCCAGTCTTCACTTTCACATCGTCAAAATCCACCGGCTTGCCCGAATAAGGACTCCCCCACAACGAGCCCTTCCCCTGCCCAGGAGCCTCCTTGTCG
>JBLHKE010000884.1:0-3053 GCA_047619485.1 Verrucomicrobiales bacterium
AGATAAGGGCCAGGGTAGAAACAGGATCGGGTAAAACCGAAAAAGAGCGAGCCCTCGCCAAAACACAGACTTAACACGTGACCCAGAAAGTGGGAGCGCGATCAAAATGATTTTCCCGACAGCCTCGTAGGCTTCAGTCTGCGTTCGCGACGGCGTTCCCGTTCGCAGATGGCCAGTGTTTGCGCCGACACACTAGAGCGTCTCCGGGTTCCGTTCGCCCACTGGCCATAAGAGAACGGCAGCGTGCTGATGGTCGCAGGCTAAAGCATACGCTACGGCGCTTCGCGTTGCTTTCCCTCGAGGCATTGATCGAGCTAACGGCCTGGAGCACGGAAAAAACGCAGCTCCCCTGTCCCCTCATCGCCGCTGCTAGAACCTACTAGCCATTGGCCATCAGGGGAGAATTGCAATTCCCGCAGCGAGCTTCCCAAACGCCTCACTGAGAGCAGTTCCTGTCGCGTGGCGATGTTCCAAAATTTCAATGAGCCATCATCGCTCGCAGTTACCAGCGTTCGCCCATCGGGAGTAAACGCGATCGATCGCACACTCTGCTTATGACCGGATAATTCGCTGAGGAGTTCGCCACTCGCCGCGTCCCACAGACTCACGAGATTTTCAGAATCCGCCAGCCCGTGGGAGGTCGCCAGCAAGCGCCCATCTGACGATAGAGCGGCACTCGAGCCAACACTTTGCGCGACCAGAAATTCGATTCGCTGACGCCGTGTCGGCAAATCCCAGATCCCGACCGTATTTCCGATCCCAAAGGCGGCAAGCGTCTCCCCATCGGCCGAGACCAAAGCGGTTTTCGCGCGCAGACTCAGCACCGCTTCGTCAGACTCTTTCAGATCTCGGAATTCGAGCGGCTGCAGTCCTCCCTGCGTCAGCATCCCATTCCCGTCGGGCAATAATTTGAGAAAATTAATCTGCCCCGAGTCCACTCGAATCGTCCTGTCACCAGAACCATCGAGCTTTCGCAACTCCACCATCCCGTCGTCCCGGGCAAAGCCAAAAACTTTTAGATCACCGCTGATCGAAGCGGGTCTCGCCGCAACTACGGCGCTCGTCAGTTCCAGCGCTGGCAGCCGCACCGAACGTAGCATGGCATTCTCATCCAGGACCGCCAGCCTGCGCCCGTCCGGCGAGAAGCTGAGCGGCGTGAGCTTCCCCTCGATCGAATCTGGCTCCGATGGCGGCGACGTTGGCCAGATCCGCACGTCGCCATCCTTGCTCCCGCTCGCGACCGAACCACCATTCGGCGAAAGCTCCACGCACAGCACCTCACTGCGGTGCCCGGTCAGCCGGAACAGGTTGCCCCGCCTCTCCGTGTCCCATAGACCGACCGAGTGATCTAGGCTCGCCGTCGCCAGCAGCGAGCCGCGCCCGGCCGAGTCAACGCTGGCAATCGTCCCACTGTGGCCCGGCATCGATCCCACCTCTTCTCCAGTCTCCGCATCCCACAGGCTCAGGACGAACACGCCACGCACAGAGTTGTTGTTGCGCGGCGCGATGACGTGCTTTCCATCGGCGGAAAATGCCAACACTTGCGACGAGTCGCCCCCCACGAGGCCGGTCGAGTCCTCCAAGGTCATCAGCCTGGAACCGTCTTGGAGCGACCAGCTAGCGATCCCGTCGAGACATGCGCCGATCAGGCTTTTCCCATCTGGCGAAAATGCCACCGGCCCCGGAAACGTCTCGGGGAAACGCAGTATCTCGAACCAATCTCGAGTGTCCCAAACCTGGATGCCGTCGGCACCGGACGTGGCCAGCTGGCTTCCATCCGGGGACAGCGCCAAGGCATCACCGCTGCCGCGCAACTCGGCCACCTCGAGCCAGCTCGAGGTATCGACGACCCAGGTCGTGCCCTGGTCTGCGCTCACCAAGGTTCGACCATCGCGCAAAAACAGCAGCGAACGCGCACCGCCCGGCAAGCTCGTGATCAACGAGCGCGAACGCACATCCCACAAGCGGATCTCGTCGCGCATCCCGACCGCGAGAATTTTCCCATCACCAGAATACGCGAGACAACGAACCGCGCTCCCCTGATTTGGCAGCGCCACGTGCGCGTCCCCAAGACAACGCTCTGCTAGGTAACGCCACTCGAAACCGCGGTGATCGATTTCGCCAGTCGCGGGCAGGTGCTTGTCAACCAGCTGTCGAGCACGGCCAAAATTCCCCTCGGATAGAGCCAACTGCGCGAGATTGATGTCGGCGACGTACTCGTTCAAATCTTTCGCCGCCGCCGCCTCCCTCGCGATCAGCTCACCGCGTTCCGCCTTGGCGCGCAGGCGCTCTTGCAAATCCCGCCCCTCCCGGGCCTCCTTCTCCGCGTGCGTCGCACGGATCGCCTGGGTCGTACTAACCGTGATTCCCGCCAATAGCGTCAGGAGGAGCAACAGACCTGCGGCAATCGCCCCACCGTGGCGCCGCAACAGTTTGCCCGCCCGATAGATGGTGCTCGGCGGGCGCGCCAGCACCGGCTGGGAATTCAGGTGGCGTTCGATATCTGCAACCAGGTCACTGGCCGCGGCATAGCGCCGGCTGCGATCTTTTTCCAAACACTCATTCACGATCCAATCCAAATCGCCCCTCAACACCCCCAACAACTTCGGCGGGTCACAATCGTGGCATTCAGCCACCCGCTCCTGCTCCACCCACGGCAACTTGGCGAACGCCTGCGACGGCCGCTCCGGCTCGGTCTCCCGAATCGTCCGACGCATCCCGTCGAGCGACATCCTCTGCAGTTCCGCCGCATCGAACGGCGTGCGCCCGACCAGTAGCTCGTTGAGTAAAACCCCTAGCGAATAGAGATCACTACGCGTGTCGATATCGATTCCCCCGACCTCCGCCTGCTCCGGACTCATGTAGGTCGGTGTCCCGATGAACGACTCCACGGCGGTGAACAACGTGTGCTCAGTCAAGCGCTGCTCGGTCGCCTTCGCGATCCCGAAATCGATCACCTTCGGCACCGGACCATGATCCCCCTCGGCGATCAGGATGTTCGACGGTTTGATATCGCGGTGGATGATGCCTTTCTGGTGCGCATGTTGGATCGC
>JBLHKE010000885.1:0-3052 GCA_047619485.1 Verrucomicrobiales bacterium
AGATCTATCGGACCTGTGCCGATCGCGGAGGGAAAGTCGGAGGAGTGGGCAGGGCGAAATGATTGCAGAACAAACGGGCTCTACGAGAAGAGGGGGCAAGACGGGGCCTCGACCCACGCCTGCCCCCTTTTCTTGACACTATCCCTGCGGTTTGCAGGATCACTTCCACCTCAATGCGACGGAATCGGCGCGCTTATGGATTTGGCTCGGCCGCGGGCCCTGGCTCTGGTAGCGGAACCTGCTCCTTCGTGCGGAGGTAGGCGATCAGGTCGCGCACTTCGTCTGGTTTCAAGGCCTGCAGCAGGCCCTCGGGCATCATTGAGACTGGCAGCCGCTCGCGCTCTTTGATGTCGGACTTGGCGACGGTCGACTGCTCGGTGACGAGCTGCAGAACCAAGGCGTTGGCGGTCTCCTCGACGATCGTTCCTGCGAGGGAGCGGCCGTCTTTGGTGACGATCGTGGTGAGTTGGTAGTCGACACCGATGGCGGCGTTCGGGTCGAGGACGGTGTCGAGGATGTAGTCGAGGTCGGCGCGGTTGGAGCCGGTGATGTCTGGGCCGATCTTGCCGCCCTCGCCGTAGAGCTGGTGGCAAGCCGCGCAGACCTGGCTGAAGATGAGCCGCCCGTGGCGCGTGTCCGCCTTGGCCATCACCTCTGGTTTCAAGCGATGTTTGTATTCGGCGATCAGCTTCTGCTTGTCGCCGCTGCGCGCTTTCGCGATGCCCCAGACCTCGGCGAGCCGCTGCTGCACCTGCTTGTCTTTGAGTCCGCCGATCTGCCGGGCGGCCACCACCGAGATGTCGCTGCGCGGGATTTTTTTGGCGGCCACTGCATCGAGCAGCGCGAGCGCGAAGGTGGGTCGCGAGGCGAGCATGCTCACCGTGTCGGCTTTCTCCGGTGGGTCCATCTGCGCGTAGCGACCGAGCACTGCTGGAGGCGTCGCCTCATCGGCAAATTGTCCCAGCGAGCGGATCACGTCGCGCCGCAGGGTGGCGTCGTCGAGCAGTCCGCGCAGCGTGGCGGCCAAGTCTCCGAGCCGGTCGCGGTGCGCCACCAAGGTCTGCAGCGCGTGCTTGCGCTGGTCACCCGGCGCTTGGGTATTTTTCATGGTGGCGAGGAGCGGCGCGAGCGCGTCCGGATCGCCGAACAGCAATGCCAGCTCTAGCGCGCCGTTGCGCACTCCTGCGTCTGCGTTCTTAGCGAGGCTGCCATAGGCCTGCGGCCAGCCGCCAGGCATGTCGACCTGTTTCCAACCCTTCATCGCGGCGCGGATCCCGTTGAGGACGGCGGATTGTATCCGCGTGTCGCCAGTTTCTCCTAACAGAGCCACCAATTCGGAAGCCTGCCCCGAGTCAGCGAGTTGCGGATCGTCCGGAATCTCGGCGAGATTGGCGATCTCGGGGTGCGAGAGGGCGCGCCGGTAGAGACGGATCTCGCCCAGTCCGCCGGCCCAGTATTCTTCCACGGTGGCGGCACCGCCGATCCAGAAGTCGCCGCCGCCATTCACATCGACAGCATTGCCTTCGGCAACCCGGCGACCGTCCACATAGAAAATCCGCTTGCCGCCGGCCTGCACGCCGCACAGGTGGTGCCAGCCGACCTCGGCGGGACCACCCTGGATATTGCCATTGCTCGAGCCAAAGGTCCATTGACCTGATGGGTCCGTCCAGAGCCCGTACCACGGCCCCTGATCGCGCGACTTTGCCAAGATCGTGATCCAGCGATTCGCGGGCGACTCATCGAGGTAGACCCACGCCGAGAGCGAGTAATCATCGCCAGCCTTAAAACTGAGCTCTGGCTCGTGTTTGACGACGAGGTGATCGTCGATCCCGTCGAAGCGGATCCCCGCACGCCCCTTTAGTTTCGCCTCGCCCTTCGGCCATGATTTCACGTCGCCTTGCCGCGCGTGCCGGTCGCGGCGCATCCCCTCGGTCCACTGGCTGACGAGCCCGCCCTTCTCCGACTCGAAGGCATCTGGCTTGAACCAGAGTGCGAGCCCGTCCGGGGCGACCTCCTTGGCCGGCTTCACCGCGATGCCGCGTTTTGGATTGACTGCGAGTTGCTCGGAGGCGAGGCGCCGAGCGATGAATTCGGTGAGCCGTGGCAGCTTGGTCGAAGTGGCGATCTTGAGCGCGCGCGCCGGGTCAGCCGTCACAGCAGGTTCCAGCGCATACCAGATCATCAGCGGCAGGTTGTGATCGCCCGCGTCCTCCTCGTGTGCCGCGAGCGCCTCGATGACTGGCCAGCGGGCTTCCGGCGGTACGCGCTGCATGGCTGAAACCAGAAACAGGCGCACGGCGGCCGACGGATCGGACTCGGCCATCATCGCCCACTTGGTGAGAGCGGTAGCGGATACGTTTTTGCCCTCAGCCAGAAACTGGATCGCCCAGCCACGCACATGCTCGTCGGCATGGTCGAGCAGTTGGATCAAGAAGCCGTCGTCCGCGCCGCCGGTCAGCCGCAGGCTCCACAGCGCGCGCAGCTTGCGCGGGATCTCGGTCTGCTCCTCGAACATCTTGTGCAGCGCCGCGTGCGTGCCCTTGTCGAGCTTACCGGCGATCGCCCGTTCGTGGAGGATGCGCCGCGCCGCGCGCACATACCAGTCGTTGGCGTGCATGTGCATCGTGACCAGGTCCGCGTCGCCCAGCTTCGCGAGGTCGAATTTCTCCAGCGGTTTCGGTTCGCCGTAGGAGATGCGGAAGATCCGCCCGGTTTCCTCGTGGACAACGCGCCGCCCACAGATGTCGGCGTCGTGCCAGTCGAGCGCGTAGAGCGCCGCGTCCGGCCCGAGCTCGAGGTTGAACCCGAGCCACTGCAGGTCGTTGGCCATCATGAAATCGTCGCCGTGCCGCCCGACGTAGCCGGAGCCCTGCCGCTCGACTTTGTCGGTCAGGATGCCGTGATCGTGGATGTTGCACATGAAAAGCCGGCCGCGGTATTCTTCGGGAAATTGATCGGCGAGGTAGAAGCGCGCGCCGCCGTGGGCCGAACTGTGGCTGTGGTCGGCGATCGTCTTGATGTCGTCGTAGATGTGCGCGCCGAAGTGCTGCCC
>JBLHKE010000886.1:0-3037 GCA_047619485.1 Verrucomicrobiales bacterium
ACGACCCAATCGCGGTAGGCCCACATCTGGCGCTCGTTGTCGAGGTGCATGCCGTGCGTGTCGCCGTAGCGGGCGACGTCGAGCCAGAAGCGCGCCATCTCTTCGCCGTAGTGCGCCGAGGCGAGGAAGCGGTCGACCATGCGCTCGTAGGCGCCCTCGGCCTTGTCGTTGAGGAAGGCATCCACCTCGAGCAAGCTCGGCGGTAGACCGGTGAGCGCCTGGCTCACGCGGCGAACCAGGGTCGGGCGATCCGCCTCGGTCGAAAACGAGACGCCCTCGGCCTTCAGCGCCTCGCCGACGAAGTGATCGATCCCCTCACCCTGCGGTTTCACTGGGGCCTCGAATGCCCAGTGCTTCTGGTAAGGCGCTCCCTGCTCGATCCATTTCTTGATGGTGTCCTTCTGCTCCGCGGTGAGTTTCTTGTGCGAATCCGGTGGCGGCATGATCTCGTCCGCGTCGGTCGCAAGAATCCGCCCCCAGACCATGCTGTCCTCCAGCTTGCCCGGGACGATCGCCATGTCGCCATACTTGTTCGGCTTGATCGCGTCCTCGCGCACATCCAGCCGCAGATCCGCCTCGCGGTGTTTTGGATCAAAGCCATGGCAGGCGAAACAATTCTCCGAGAGGATCGGGCGAACGTCACGATTGTAGCCGATCGGCTCGGCGAGGCCAGAACCCGCAGCTGATAAGACGAGAAGAACGGATAGGATTCGGGTATTCATAAAAGGGGCAAGCTCGCGTTCGATTTGATGAGGACACTCAATAGTTACCGCAATTTATCGCGAAACGTCCCCAAAAAAAGCATCTAAGTTTAAGCGGATCGTGGCTGAACTTGCCAGAATTTGGAAGAACTTTGATGTCGCCAGCGCCCTTGATACGATTGTAAAACGGGCACTCTTGCCCGTTTTCGGAGGCATTCGCAGCGGCTCGACGGGCAAGAGTGCCCGCCTTAGGGGTTGTCAGGAAATAAGTCATACAAAGATGCGCAGGAATTTTAGCCAGCACCAAGGCAGATTTCAGCGATGATAGCGGGCTATTTGAGTTAGAAGCTAACGCGGGTGATGGCCAAAATAACCAGCAGATTGTAGGAGTTATTTACTGACACGCCCTTAGGGCTTATTCGGAAATAACTTGGTCAATAGCGGGGCAAGCATTGAGCCTACCACCAAGGCAGAGTTTGCTTCGTGTAGTGAACTACTCGGAGGAAACTCCAACGCAGGTGGGAGGTTCAAGGGCTAGCAGATATGTCCAAGTTATTTCCGAACACGCCCTGAGTCCAATCACCTGATCTACCGGCACGAGATCCCCTGTCGCAGGGAGCTGCCCTGCTACTTGAATCCGCGCGGATAACGGGGCAAACTGCCCTCTTGATTCGCCTCATTGCCATCCTCATTGCCGCACTCGCGTATTCGTCGAACGCGCAGGAACAACCTGCCCTGTGGTCACTGAGCCCGATCGTCGAACCACAGGTGCCCGCTGTAGAAAACGCCGAGTGGCCGATCAAAAAACTCGATCATTTCATTCTCGCAAAGATCGAGGAGCACGCTGCGCGCCCCACCCCAGCTGCCGACCGCCGCACGCTCGGGCGGCGTGCCTACCTCGACCTGCATGGGCTCCCACCGACGATAAAGGAGCTCGACGCCTTCGTCCGCGACAACCGCCCCGATGCTTGGCCGCGCCTGATCGAGTCCCTGCTCGGCTCGCCACGCTACGGCGAACGCTGGGGCCGCCACTGGCTCGACGTCACACGCTACGCGGACTCGAATGGCATGGACGAGGACATCGCCCACCCGCATGCCTACCGCTACCGCGACTACGTCATCGCCGCGTTCAACGATGACAAACCATTCGACCAATTCATCATCGAACAGCTCGCAGGTGACCTGCTCCCAGCGGAAGACCTCGACCAGAGACGTGCCCAGACCATCGCCGCCGGCTTTCTCTCCATCGGCCCGAAGATGCTTGCCTGCGACGACCCCGACAAGATGCGCCGCGACATCGTCGACGATCAGATCGACACCACCGGACGCACCTTTCTTGGATTAACGTTAGGATGCGCAAGATGTCATGATCACAAATTTGATCCGATTTCAATTGAGGATTACTACGGGCTCGCCGGGATCTTCATGTCCACCAAGACCCTGACCAAATACAGCGTGGTCGCCCAGTTTCACCAGCACGACCTCTCCACCCTTCTAGTGCAGGCGAAGCACGAACAGCTCGCAGCCCTGCAGAAGAACAAGAACCACATCACGAAAAAGGAGATCGAGCGGCTGCAAAAAGATCTACCACCGAGGTTCAAGGTGATGTCGATCACCGAGAACCCGACGGAAGATTCGAAAGTCCACCTCCGCGGCGACTACACCACCCTCGGAGATCGCGTGCCGCGCAGACTCCCGATCGCGATCGCCGGAGACGCGCAACCAGCGATGCCACCAGGCCAGAGTGGTCGACTTGAGCTGGCCGAGTGGATTGCCTCAGGCGACAACCCACTCACTGCACGAGTCATCGCCAACCGGATCTGGCATTGGCATTTCGGACGAGGAATCGTCGAGACCTTGGACAATTTCGGCGTGATTGGATTGGAACCGACCCACCCGGAATTACTCGATCACCTAGCGCGATTCCTGATTGGGGAAGAGTGGTCTATCAAAGCCCTCCACCGCGAGATCATGACATCGGCCACCTACCAACAATCCTCCCTCGCCTCCAGAGCACTCAAGGAAAACGATCCCGAGAACAAACGCTTCGCCCGATGGCTGCCGCGCCGGATCGAATCCGAGGCTGTGCGCGATTCCATTCTGGCTAGATCAGGTCAGCTAGATTTCGAATCCACCGGCCCGAGGATCAGCTACAAGGCCAACCAATATGTCAATCGCGACCAACTCGCCAACCACCACGAGGCGAACTGCCGCACCGTCTACCTGCCAGTCTTCCGCAGTTCCGGCTACGACAGTCAGAACGCCTTCGACTTTCCCGATCCAGCGACCATCTGTGGCAGCCGCAGCACGTCCACCGTCGCGCCCCAAGCACTGTT
>JBLHKE010000887.1:0-3022 GCA_047619485.1 Verrucomicrobiales bacterium
GACCACGCTGGCATCGCCACGCAGTCGAAGGTGGAGAAGCACGTGCGCGAGACCGAGGACAAGACGCGCCGCGACCTCGGGCGTGAAGAATTTCTCAAGCGCGTGTGGGATTGGAAAGACAAGCACGGCGGCATCATCATCCAGCAGCTGAAGAAACTCGGCTGCTCCTGCGATTGGGAGCGCGAGCGCTTCACCATGGACGAGGACTACTCGAAGCAGGTGCAGGATTGTTTCGTGCACTTTTTCAACTCCGGCCACATCTACCGCGGCAAGCGCATGGTGAACTGGTGCCCGAAACACCTCACGGCTGTGTCCGATGAGGAGGTCATCATGAAGGAGTCGCAGTCGAAGTTTTTCTACATGCGCTACGAGATCGTCGATGGCGAGGGTGAGTATTTGGAAATCGCCACGACGCGCCCGGAGACGATCATGGGCGACACCGCGGTCGCCGTGCACCCGAAGGACGATCGCTACAAGCACCTCATCGGCAAGAAAGTTTGGCGCCCGTTCCCGCGCGCAGAGATCCCGATCGTCGCCGACGAGCACATCGACATGGAGCTCGGCACCGGTGTGCTGAAAGTGACACCCGCGCATGACAAGACCGACTTCGAGATCGGCACGAAGAACGATCTACCGATCATCGACGTGCTCAATCCGGACGGCACGATGAACAGCCTCGCCGGCAAAGAATTCGTCGGTCTGGACCGTTTCGTGGCGCGTCGCAAGGCAGCCGAGATGCTCGATGAACTCGGGCTCCTCATCAAAGTCGAGGCACGCGAGAACAAGGTCGGCTACAGCGAGCGCGGCGACGTGCCGATCGAGCCGCGCATTTCCATGCAGTGGTTCCTGCGCTACCCGCAGGTGGAGAAATCGATGGAGGCGGTGGCCAAACGCGAGATCAAATTCCGCCCGGAGCGCTGGGCGAAGACCTACCAGCACTGGCTCGAGAACATCCAGGACTGGTGCATTTCCCGCCAGCTCTGGTGGGGGCACCGCATCCCGGTGTGGTATCGCAAAGACAAGGCAGACGCCTTGCAGAATGCCGAATCGCTCGACGCCGAGCTGGCCGGTAGCGACCTGCATGTCGGCGTGGAGCCGCCGTCCGACCCGGAGAACTGGGTGCAGGATGAGGACGTGCTCGACACCTGGTTCAGCTCGTGGCTGTGGCCGTTCGCGACCATGGACGACGCGACAGAAAAAAAATTCTACCCCACCACCGACCTCGTCACCGGACCAGACATCATCTTTTTCTGGGTGGCTCGCATGATCATGGCTGGCTACGAGTTCAAGGACGAGAAACCGTTCGGCAACGTGTTCTTCACCTCCATTATCCGCGACAAGCAGGGGCGGAAAATGTCGAAAAGCCTCGGCAACTCGCCGGATCCGCTCGACATCATCGCGATGTATGGTGCCGATGCGTTACGTTTCTCCGTGATGCGCATCGCGCCGCTCGGCAGTGACGTGCGTTTCATTGCTGAGAACGAAAAAGATAGCAAGGTGCTCGCCTCGTGCCCGCAGGTTGAAGAGGGACGCAATTTCGCCAACAAGCTGTGGAACGCCGCGCGCTTCCGTCAGATGCAAAACGAACCTCAGCCTCCTCGTCTTGCTGAAGATGGTTCGGAAATGATCGCGCCACCCATTGTGGAGCCGGTCGCCGAGTTGAACCCGGATGACCTGTCGATCTTCGACCTCGATATTCTGGCAAAGCTAGACCGGCTCGCGGTCGACCTCGAGAAGGCCTACGACGCTTACAAATTCAACGACTGCGCGCAGTTGCTCTACGAGTTTTTCTGGAGCGGTTACTGCGACTGGTACCTGGAGAGCGTGAAACGCCATTTCTTCGGCGAGAGCGCCGATCCGGCGAAGACCGCGATCGCGTTGAAGGTGATCGACACGGTGTTCGAGCGCTTCCTTGGCCACCTGCACCCGTTCATGCCGCACATCACCGAGGAGCTATGGGAGCGTATGGGCTTTGCAGAGAACGGCAGCCTGCTGATGCAGACCGAAATCGACACCAAGCCGGTGCTCGAGGGTATCGACACCGGCGAGGCGCGCCGTCAGGCGGCTGAGATTTTCGAGGCCACCAGCCGCGCGCGCAATTTGAAAGCCGAGTACAACCTCGCCTCCAATAAGAAGGTGAAGTTCGTGCTCGAGCCGGCAGAAGATTGGGTCGCCGCCGAGACTGAGACCCTGCGTGCCCTCATCGGCGCCAGCGAGATCAAGGTCGATTCGGAATTTCTCCCCGCTGCTAACACGCCGGCGATGATCTCATCCATCGGCAAGATGCACATGCCGATCGAGGGATTGATCGACGTTGACGCCGAGAAGAAGCGCCTCACCAAAGAGCGCGACAAAGCCGACAAAGAACTCCAGAAGGTCTGCGCCAAGCTAAAGGATACCAACTTCACCGAACGCGCTCCGAAGCAAGTGGTCGTAGAGAACAAGAAACGCCGCGAGGAGTTCAAGGCGCGTATCAAGCAGCTCGACGAGATGCTTGAGAACTTGGGTTGAGCGGGTCGGTCGCGAATGGCGTTAAGCCCATCGCGATCCATCAGCGCAGATGCGACCAAGGAGCATGGGGCGTCTCGTCCCGTGCAGGTTATGTTCCTACCCGGCTTTCCTCCGCGCCTTTGGAGTTTACCTGTGCTCCAAGCGGTGGCCGTAGCTGATTTCGCCAGAAGTGGGAGGGCGTTCCCCGGCGCCGCGATGTGGTGGGACGCTCTTCCAAACTATGGCGAAACTAGCAGCACCCCGTAGTTTAGACACTCTTGCCCCTTGGAGTACAGAGCCTGTCGGGCTAAGAGGATTCGAGCAAAACGTTTTAGAATTCTGATCCAGATTCGCTTGCTGGGGAGGATTGGAATGGATTCAATGACGATTCAGCGGGCCGATCTGGGCGAATTATAAAATGGGCACCTCCGAAAACCTCATGCGGGCTGGAGCTTGATAAAATCCCCGCTGTCTTCGTTGCTAAAGCGCCCACTATCACCAGATAGCTTAGCGTTTATCGCCTCGCCAGCGG
>JBLHKE010000888.1:0-3015 GCA_047619485.1 Verrucomicrobiales bacterium
CGCCGGTAGAGAACAGATCTCCGATCGCCTGCAGGGAGGCGGCTCCGGCACCGCTCAGCGTTAGCAAGGCAACCGCTGATGATGCTGCTATTGATTTGGCAATGTTAGATCTTGGAGACTTCATACTTGCAAAGAGGATTCGGGGGATTGGACGCTGGTTAAAACTTTTATCAAAATCCTAACGCTATCACTTCTCTTACCATCAGGGAATCGGTCTTGCCAAGCTCTTTATTCTTCTCTCCCTTGAAGTCAAGACGTCGGCTACAGGCCTCGGAACCACGCTGTTCCTGTGCGCCTTCTGCGCCTGCCTGAAAAACCACATCAGCGACGTTCCCATCACCTTCATCGAAGACGAGACACCCGAGCATCAGGAGACCCCGGAAAAGATACCAAGGCTCGCACATGTAAGGTCATCAATGAACGGGATGCCGTGGCTAACTGAGGCTACCGACAATGTCTGCGATCGTGTGCAGGGCGTTTCCTTCCAACATATTTCCGATGTAAATAAAGGCGGGGGTTGAAGCGGGAGTGGTCTTCCCGAGCTCCAGCAGTAGGCGGCCAGTTTCACGAGCCACCCGATCGATCTCCTTCAATTGGTTGAACGGTGTGAACTCCCGCTCTGCCCAGTCGCGACTGCGGTGCGGGGAGAGCAAGTAACGCGCGGCGATGAAGCGATTGTCGCTCGAGGGATGTAGCTTCAGCTGCTCGTCGACACCGGGCATCAGGGTCCACTGGTTGTAGACATGTGCGACACCGTGACGCTGCAGCACCTCGAAGTATTCCTCGCGGAGGAGGTTCGCGTTGCGCACTTCGACCGCGTAGTTCCACCCGTCGGGCAGCTCTGCAAAGAACTTGTCCAAGGCGGCGACGAATTCGCGCCCGTGTTCGAAGTCATCCATATGGAAGTGGGAGAACTCGAACACTAACATGCCCACATAGTCGCGGATCTGTTCGAGCGGACGCAGGAAGCCCATGCGGAACAATCGCGGGTCGAGAAAGTATTCATTCGCCCTGCCGCGGTTTTCGCCAAATGTGGTGACGTTAGGGAAATTCTTGATGGTGATCTGATCTGGAACTTTGAAGGTGAAACGGAATCCCTCAGGCACCTGGTCGACCAGTTTTCCGAACTCACCCTTGCGCGGCAGGTGGTAGTAGGTGGCATCAACACACACGCTGCGGAATACTTCAGCGTAGCGTTTGAGGCAGTCACGCTTGAAGCGCGCCTTTGAGAAATGAGTGCCCCACAGGTAGTCGTCCTCATCATAGAGGACGCCGCACCAGCCGGGAAATTTCCACGACGTGGTGCCGACGTAGACCCCGTGATCTTCCGCGAGCTTGGCGAGAATTGGTGCGAATTTGGTCGGCTCGAACAGCATTCCCACTCAGCCTATCAGGAGAACATGGATGGCTGCAACCTGTTCGGCGCAATTCTGGCTCGCTGCGGAATCTACGAAAAAGGTCTCTCCCAAATGGCACGAACCCGACGATGTTCCACATCTGAGGCGGGCGGTTTTGTTCAGGCTGCGAAAGCACTTCCCAAAAACCCTCGCCGCAGCTTTCGCCCTCCTCCCCACCGGCTGCGCCACGCTCCCGGAAGGCATCGAGCCAGTCGACGACTTCGACGGGTAGATAGGGAAGTGAAGGTCGGGTAGATAGGGTCTCGGCGCTCGATCGATCAGCGCTTTTTCTTCGACAGAGGGCTCGGCACTGAGGGCAAAAATCTCCCTCAGCATGGCATGACCACACCTGCCGCCCCCGGCCTTTGGCCGGAAATTCCCAAGATATGCACAATTCCAGCCAAATGATGCATTGACTTACACTATATCGCCATATAGTTATATACTTACAACGCAATGACAGCATCACCTAAAATCCGCAATCCACTCCGCCAGCCCAGCTGGAATCCCTACTACGCCGGCGCTGGCATCGGCGTTCTCAGCATCCTAGTCTTCCTAATCGTCGACAAACCCCTCGGGATGTCGACCGAGGTGTCGAAGCTCTCTGGCTGGTTGACCTCGATCTTCGTCGGCTGGGACGCCGTCACCGCAAACGCCTACTGGGCGTCGAAGACACCCGCCTTCGGCTACAGCACCGTGTTCCTGATCACCACCGTCGTCGGTGCGTTCATCAGCTCGAAACTCGGTGGCACCTTCAGGGTCGAGAAAGTTCCCTCGATCTGGCGAGAACACCACGGCTCCTCGACGGGCAAGCGCATGCTAGCCGCCTTCGCCGGCGGCGCCATCCTGCTCTACGGCGCGCGCATGGCCGGCGGCTGCACCAGTGGCCACGGGATCAGCGGCACGCTCCAGCTCGCCGTCTCGGGCTGGCTGTTTTTCGCCATCATGTTCGCCTCCGGGATCATCACCGCGAAACTCCTGTTCCGCAAGAAAGCTCAATAACCAATCAACCAGAAAATCATGAACTTACCCATCTCAACCAGCTCCACCGCCGGGCTCATCCTCGCGGCCATCTTTGGCCTGATCTTCGGAGTCCTCCTGCAAAAAGGTCGCGTCACCGAATACAACGTCATCGTCAATTTTTTCCGCCTGCGCGACATGACAGTGATGAAGATCATGCTCACCGCCATCGTCATTGGCGGGATCGGCGTCGCAATGATGATGGCCACTGGCCTCGGCCATGGATTCCATATCAAAGGCACGCAGCTGCTCGGCCTTACCATCGGCAGCACCCTGTTCGGGGTCGGCATGGTGCTCTACGGTTACTGCCCGGGCACCGGGGTCGCCGCCATTGCCACCGGCAGTCTGCACGCGCTGGTAGGCTTCTTCGGCATGCTCGTCGGCGGCATCGCCTACGCCCTCAGCTACCCGTGGGTGAAGGCGCACATCCTGCCGGTCGGGGATCTCGGCAAGCTACGCCTCCCGGAGGCGACCAGTATCCCGGAAGGCGTCTGGTATTCACTGATCACCTTTGCCGCCATCGCCATCTTCGCCCTGATCGAACGCTCTACGCGTAAATCCTAACACTACAAAACTATGAAACAAACCACCATCATCG
>JBLHKE010000889.1:0-3011 GCA_047619485.1 Verrucomicrobiales bacterium
TATCAACGAGCAAGAGCTGAGACTCGCCACGAGCTTCTGTGCCGACAGGGAATTCATCCCTCTTCCCAGATGCTAGTTTGGCCTTCAGTTTTGCCAAAGATTCAAGTGGTGACTCCGGCTTCAAATCCTCTTTCTCAGGCTCCATATCGGTGCCCTTGTCGTCTTGCCCCAAATTTCCACCGCCGGCGAAAATCGCGTTGGCCTCATTAGGATCGATTGGCTCGTCCCCTCCGCCCGGTATCATTGCCGGCTGCTCGACTTCGGGAATCTTGGCTGTCTGTGACGGATCGTCATCACCGCCTCCCGTTCCTGCCTTTACTGCATAGAACGCGATCGCAACCGCGACCGCACACAGACTAAGCGGCAATGCGAGCGACTTCTTGGGAGCAGGCACGATGCTGCCGGGGTGAGGGGGCGATCCGGATACAGTGGCCGTCGCCGTCTTCAGAACGGTCGGCGGCGGAGTCGTGATCAGCCGGTTGGCGGCACCCGAACTCTTAGAGGCAATCTCGACGGCCTTGTCCAGATCGTCGGCGAGAGCGTTAGCATCAGGATAGCGTAATTCCGGGTTCGCGTTCGTGGCGCGCGCGACGATCGCATCAAACTCGCGCGGACAGCCGCAAGCAAGCGACGGGGGACTAGGCCTGCCGTTTTCTTCCGGGACAATACCGGTGAGCAGTTCAGACAACAGGATGCCGACCGAATAGATATCGCTGCGCGGGCCGGCGGGATCTTTGCGATAAATCTCAGGAGCTGCGTAGCCTGGGGTTCCGTAGATCGTATCTTCAGGACCTGCCTGTTCGCCCATCGGGAAGGCGAGTCCAAAGTCGCCGATCTTCGGCATCGCTTTTGCGTCGATGAGGATGTTCCCTGGCTTGATATCGCGGTGGAGGATCCCGTGCTGGTGCGCGTGGGCTAGGCCGCGGCTGATAGCGCTGACGATCTCGCCAGCCTGGGTGGGGTCGATCGTTTTGCCGTGGCAAGAGCGGTGGAGCGAGTTGCCATGGACATACTCCATGATGATGAAGAGCATGCCGTCCGCCTCGCCGAAATCGTAGACGCCGACGAGGTTCGGATGGTTGAGACGTGCCATCGCGCGCGCCTCCGCCTCGAACGACGCACGGAACACCGGATCCCCACCGAGTTCGCGCGGTAGGATTTTGATAGCGACCGGGCGATCGAGCGACACCTGCTGCGCCTTGTAGACCGCCCCCATGCCGCCTTGGGCGATAAAGCCCTCCAGTTCATAGGCCGGGAACAGCGGTGCTAGGTCTTCGAGTTTCGGGGCGACAGGATCGGAGGAATCAGATTCGGAGCTCATTGGACTGTTTTGTGCGAATGAGTGGAACCATTTTACGCGCGAGCGTTCCAGCCACAGGATAGATTACGACGATCAGGCGGCAACGGTTACCGTAAATCTTCAAAAATTCGTCAGACGGTCAATTACTGCTATTGCTCGTGGGGCTTATTTTGAGGGTGGGGAATCCTTACCGCTACATCTACTCGCCAGTGGAGAACGGATCGAAGCCTGATATCGCGTCCGAGTCGAGGGCAGGTAATGTGACGGTTCCCGGGAAGCTATCTAGCAACTTTTGGCGAGTTTCCTCACCAAGATCCGATGATTCCACCGCTACACGGGCTGCGTCAACATCGACTGACTGCCATTGGCTGAGCGCTTGGCGGATGGTGTTCGATCGGCGTTTTTCGTCGGACATGGAGGCTGCCCAGAGGAACGCTGCCTCGGGATCGGAACTGCTGATCTGGTCTACCAGCCCCGCGATGGCGCCATCACTTTCTGGGCTTGGTTCGAAGGTAGCTAGCCACTCCGAGGCAGCTTGGGGTTCATGGGTGGCCCAGCTGCTGACGATCGTATTCAGAACCTGCGGGCGGTCGCTGCCATCAGGGAGGCTGACTGCCCAGGCTGCGCCTGCCCGGGGATTGGAGTTTTCCTAGCCATGAGAGATGTTGTTGGTGGACGAGGCGAAGGCCTGTCTGATCTCCTCTTCTCCCAGGTTGGAAGTCGCTGCTGCCAGTGCAGCGGCTGCCCGCTCCGGGTCGTTGTGTGCGGTTCCGGAGATGAGCGAGTTGAGGGCACTTTTGCGGTGGGCGGGATCGCTCAGCTGGGATGCGAACACTTTGGCTGCGTGCACGAGATCTCACTCGAAGCTGCGGACGAGTTCGCGCTTTCGCCACTCACGGTTGGTGGAGGATCGGCACTAACACAGCTACAAAATGTCGAATCCCGCCTGACCGGAGCGACCGCGATCGGCGATTCCGGAATCTTTTTGGTCTACGGTGATAAGCGCACGAGGGCCAAGTCTTCCGCTGGAACGGTTCGGACGCGGTTGCCGAGACGACGCCGAGTACGGTTGACCCAGTGCGGGCCATCTGTGGGTATGCACAGGGCGAAGTCTATGCGGTTGGCGAAAACTCGCTGGCGATGCACCGATTGCCAAATGGATCGTGGGTGAGATTTTCGCAGATCGCTACGCGAGCCAACGATCACTTCACCGGACTCGCTCTATCACCAGACGGAATGTCCTGCCATGCGGTTCTGATGACCAACCCCGGTATCATCGGCAGTGGTCTCGGCCGCATCTGGAAATTCGATGGCACAACTGCGACCTTAGAAGTGCGCGGCCTCTCTTTGGCGATCGCCGGTTACGGCGATGCGTCTGGCCTGCTTGTCCGAACCAATAACGCACGCACCGGCACCAACGACGGAGACGAGTTCCAAGTCACGCTGACGCGCTTCCAAGCACGTCAGATCTTCCGCCTCGACCGCAGCGTCGAGCGCTAGGTTGGACACTTTGAGGCTTTCACAAGGGACGCGCTCGTCCGTTCTCTGAATCAGGCCTGTGAGCGAAAATTCCTGCTAGAATAGCGTGTAAATAAACGGCGCCAGAGCCGAATTCGTTAGCACCAGAAGTGAACCGAGCGCTAGCAGGACAATGATCAGCGGAATCAGCCAAAACTTCCTCGTCTCCTTGAGAAACCCCATGAATTCGGAG
>JBLHKE010000890.1:0-3000 GCA_047619485.1 Verrucomicrobiales bacterium
CGGGCACCAACAACCCCGGAGGGTGGGGCGCGCCGCCGCAGAAGCGGTCGATTTCGCTACGCTCCATCGGCCGCTTCTGCGGCGGGCTGGAGCTGAGCGAACTTACAGACAATTATTTACACCACCGGTTGCCTTGTGGAGGGAGAGGATCAGAGCATCCGGAAAATGAACTGTGCTGAGCTCAATAGACTCTTCTTTTGGCTGTTGACCGCGCTTGCGATTATGGGCGGTATAGCCATTGTGGGGTGGCTTTCCGATTGACACCTATGTGATGTAAAACCGTCTAACAATGGCGCAGCGCACAAAAAATATGGCAGGCGTGAATGGCACGGAGTGATGGGCGTTCAGAGATTGCTCTCAATGACGGGTGTAGAGACTGCTAAGCACGAGTGGCATGTTTTTTATGTTTTTGAATTTGTTTTCTAGGCTCGGACCAAAACCGATGGCTCGTTGCGTCATCTCACCTGCGTCCACGTCATCGACCAGTTGCCTGCCATGGCCTACTTCACTCCATCACCTCGACACGGTAAAAGCGCTCGAGGGAGACGATTTCGTCGAACACGGTCACTTCCGCACCAAGCAGATTGACAATCTCATCCTCGAGAACCATCCACGGCCCCGCTTCCAAGTTACTCGACCACATCACCCGGTAACGCACAGCAGGCAAGGCCATCCACCTCACCCCGACCGCCCGCACGATGCCGATCTCTGGGGCTCTGACCGGGGCATCTTCGATTACCACTCGCAACTCGATCGGATTTGCCCCCGCCGCGTTCACGAAATCAGATAGCACCAACGCAAAATCCTTGTCCTCCTCGCTTGCCGGGTTGAACAAGAGATCAATCGAAATCACCTGCTCGGTCTCCCCGTCTTCGAAGGTCAGCAGACCAGATGACTCGCCATAGTTCTCCCCCGATAAAGCGCTGCCGTCTCTCGTCGCATAGTTGACCGTGGCCTGTCCGGAGGCGTCACCCCGGCGCACAACCGTAACTTCCAGCATTCCCCCGGCTTCACTAACACGCACCTCGGCAACCGAGAATCCCAGGGTCCCTCCCACTGCCGGGTCGACCGTGATCCGCAGCGTCCGGCTAGCGGATCCGCCGGCGTTGAACGCACTGATTCCAACATCGTACACACCGGGATTGCCCGCAGTTCCCGACACAATTCCGGTTTGGGAATCGAGGCTCATCCACGTTTCCATATTGGTCGCCGAATAGGAAACCGGATCATTGCTCGCCGCGATAGCGTACTCCAACGGCTGCCCAGTAACGACACTCGTCGCGAGTTGGCTCGTGATCACCGGTGGGGCGGTCAACTCACCACCAGGGCTGCGATCAAGGGCTGCGATGTCAGCCTCACTCAAGGCATCATCCCAAATCCGAATACGCGAGACCGCCCCCGCCGAATGCTCGCCTGACACCACGGTATCGTCCTGAAAGAATGTCAAAATATCATCAACATCGAGGGTCGCATTCGGACCGGAGTCATGAAAGTCGATCTCAGGAACACCGTTGACATAGCCCCGCACGGTTCCTTGCTCATTCCTCGTCAGCGCAATTTGCACATAGTTGTCCGGCTGGATCGCCCCACCGATGCCAGTGGTGACATTGTAAAAATTCAGGTTCCCGTAGTACGAGTACAATCCCCAGTCCGTCTTTCGGTTTCGGTAATCAAGGACCCGCCGCCAGCTGGAGTTTGAGTCGAACCGGAACAAGACCACGATCGTATGAGCCTCTCCGAGCGTCTGAGATGCATTCAATAGTCGGCAACCCTCGCCAGCCGCAAAGGCGAGCACCCGTTGATCAACGCCGTCCACAGACTCGCTCTGAAAAATCGGCTCACCGATTTGCTCCAGAGATGCCGCTGTGCCGACCGCGCTCGCCAAGGTATCGTTGAACTGATAGTCGACGACCAACAACTGCCCCGCTGCAGCGTGCGCAACAAACCCGATCAACGCCAACACGACTCTTCGAACTTTCCACATCATCATCCCGACATAATCCCAAAAAACCACCAAAACCACAAGTCCATTCTTGCCCTCCCCTCAGCAGGGGCAGAGCGTTCACGTGTTGAATCGTGACGCGGGAGGGTAAGCGTTTTGTTTTGATGATCGCACCTGCTGCTACCACGTGATGTCGGGAGTCTATTCCCAGTGTCTGACACTATTTTTGACCCGCGTGGAAATTTGCCTAAGAATCTACGACCACAATTCGGCAATCGAGTAAGGTATCAATTCGGCGCGTAACAGATAGCGCTGGTGTTGCGGGTGGCGAATCTACGACACTAACATTAATCAAAGTCAATAGATGTTGACTGACCCCTATTCCCAAGCGATGCTGAAGAAGCAACTGCATCACGTCGCCAAGGTCATACACAAGTCTCCCAACTACGTCCGCGAAGCGATGAACGGTTTCGTCATCGGCGCCGGTTGCTGCGTCGTACCGCTTCACGACCTCGCCGTCGAGCTCGCCGAGAAGATCGGCGCAGTCACTGTCGATCACGGCGACACGGCCTGCAAAACTCCCTTTGCTCCCGACTACATTGGCAAGGTGGTGAAGATGGGTCGAGTCGGTAAGAAAAAGAAAACGGCGAAGTGCTAGTGCTCGGCCAGAAATAAACTGACGCATTAATTGCTAGCAGCAATGATAATAAGCAACAGTGGCTCTCCCCGGAAGGGTTCCTCCTTAGCGGATTTATCGAGGGTGTCCAACATGGCATCATCGTGGTGCCATGAAGACTTCCAAACAAACCAAAACCACCTCGGTTTATCGCAATCAGAACGTGCTCATCCGGGCGGTTTTCAACGAGCCGCTGACAAGCCGAACCTGAACTGGTCCGACCAGGAAAGGGATCCCACCAGCGCAGAGCCCAAAAGATTCGACCAAAGCCCCGCCTGGCAGCTCAAAGAAATTCCGCTCGGCGACGGCTGTGTCCTGGTTCTCGACGATTCCTGAAACGCACGAAGCGATCCCAAATAACCCCTACCAAAACAATCCTTGG